>CAYJIO010000005.1:7322-27658 GCA_964370255.1 uncultured Azospirillaceae bacterium | reverse complement strand
TTTTGTTGTACACGTCGAGTTTGTCCTCTAAAAATAAAAAAACTTCTTATCTAATCGATAAGAAGTTTTTTTTTGACTAAGTTATATGTTTTAGTCTATAATTTCTGCTTCATAAGCATATACTATTTGGGTTTTTTCTTCATTTTCTTCAATGCTCATTTCGCAAACAAGGAGGTTGTCTGCGTCACTTAATGAGTCTAATACATTTTGAGGGATGTCTTCAATATCTATGCTGACTTGTTGGTTTCTTTTTAAGGTGCCTTTTTGTGTTTTGAAATCTATTTCAAACGTGGCGTTATCTGGAGCTGTTTGTCTTTCATATAATAAAAGCATAACCTCTTCTTCATCATTTATTATAAAGTCATACATATCTGTGTCTATCATTTTGCTCTCCTTTATTTAATGATAACTTAAAGAAAATAAATGACAACTACTTTTTTTTGTTTATTATTATTATATGTCTTTATTGTTTGATAGATTAATCAACTTTCTTAAATGGCCTGTTGCAATATATGCTATTGCATCTATGCCTGCATTAATAAAAGGGTTTTCTTATTTTAATCTCTTAAGCCTTAAGAATAGTTGTTTTGTTGGTGGGGCGCTATTATTTTTTGGGTTTAAGTCTGTTTTTGACAGAGAGTTTAAGAGCACGCTGCAAACTTTTGGTCATGAGCTGACACACGCTTTTTTTGCAATTATAACTTTTCATAAAGTAACTAATATTAACTTAGATGATGAAGGTGGTCAAATGAGTTTTGTTGGAAAAGGGAATTGGCTGATTGTTGTTGCGCCATACTTTTTTCCTTTGTTTTTGTTTTTTTCAATTGTTGTTTTAAGCCTTTATAATAATTATTTTCCAGATAATTTTTTAACAAGAAGTTACTATCCTTTATTTGTTTCTTTTGCTTTGGGAGTGTTGATGGGGGCTCATCTGGATATGATTGGCTCACAGGTTCATGACAATCAGACGGATTTGAAAATATTGGGGACGCCTTTTTGTTTAATGTTTATAATTCCTGCAAATATTTGTGTCTTCGGAACAATTTTTGCTTTTAACTCAAAAGGCTATCAGGGGGTTTTTACTTATTTTGAGCTTCTTTGGAGCTTAAACAAAAATTATTTTGGCTTGATTTTTTAGAATATTGGGTTATATGCCCATTGCAATAATGCTTGTCTTTGTTTTTTTCTGCATTCTAAATCATGAGAAATGCAGTTTTTTAGGACTTGGGCTTTGTGCCTTTTAAACGAGTTCCATCTTTTTATTTGTATTTTATCAACGTGTTCAATGCGTCTGCCCATATAATATCTGCAATACCACTGAAACCAACCTCTGGGATCTGGGGTGATTATCCAACCTTTTTGTTGCCAAACTTTTAAGGATTGACGAGACTTTATCTCAAAAAAGTTAAGTGATATGTCAGGTTTGTTTGGAGATAGTTTGGCTTTTTCAAACCAATCCTTGGGAAATTCTTTTTGACAATCACATAAATATTTGCCCTCAAAGACCCCCATTTCAAGCATTTGCTTTGGAGTTAGTTGTGGCTTGAAATCTGGTGCAAAATTTTTGCCAATCTCGCACGTTGTTTCATAGGTATAGTTTTTTTGCATCTTGTCATTTACAATTATCTTCATATAAAAAAGATAACTGTTTATATATTATAGTCAATATATAATTAGTTTATAGTTCTTTATGCCTAGCTTGATTAGCTCTTTGGCGATGCGTTTTGAATGTTTGCTCCAATATGCCCAACGGTTAATAAACTTTTTTGCAACTTCTGGCGATTTTGAAAGTTGAACCTTAATTGTTTCTTCTAACAAATTATCTATTATTGTTTCAAACTTTTTGAAGTCTATGTTTAACTTATTTTCTTTATCAAAAATTATTGCGCCGTTTTCTAGCAGATAGTTAAACTGCATTAAGTCTGCCATTCTGTGAGGTTGTGCGATTTGTGGTTTGGCTGCTATAAACAAACGGTTTGAAACCCAAGTTGTATAAACCTCTAAGAGTTGTTGTTTGGTTATGATTTTTTTCTTTGCATAATATTTCATAAAAGCAATAGAGACAACGTCTGCTTTGTGCTCTTCTATAATGTGTTTATACAAACCAAGTGCGTTTTGATACTCAGCGTTTGGGCCGTATGAATGCCCGTTCTCGTGCCCGATTACAAATAAGTGGTCGGCCTCACGGTTAAAGTATTGATGAAGTTCTTTTGCAACAAGCAAGTCCAAGCGTTGTTGAGTTTGTTTGTTGTCGCCAGATTGACGGACTTGGCGGTGATATACGTTTCTTCTGCCGCCACCAATTTTAACTGCTAGCTTATCGTTGTTTGGTAAGTTTTGCGCGGTGGTTATTCCGCCTCGGCATTGGGCATAGTCACCAAAAAGGCCTGTGATGTCTGCATCTACCATGGTTTGTTTTACTTCTTTGTTTTTTAAGAACTCTTGCTCGTAGGTGTTTGACAAAGGCATTTTTTTTGCCAAGTTTTTCATCTCATCTTTGAAGTTTAATAACAACTCTGTACCTTTTTTGTTAATAACTCCAACCCTTATTCCAAGCATATCTTTGGGATTGATTTCTATATTGGCATCTTTTAATTGGGTCATTAGTTTTTTGTTTTCAAACACTGTTGGAGTCATTGCGTCTTCATAATTCTCACGCCCTAGCGTAAACTCCAAGTCAGTGTCTTGCAGTTCTGCCCAAGCAAGGTCTGCTTTTGCATCTAGGTTTTCATCTTCTGATAACAATGCTTTTGCTTGAAGTTTTAGGTATTTTGCAAAGTCTTTGTTGGTGGCAAGTCTTGCTGCGGCCTCTAGTTCTTTTGCGATTTTTGCAAATTCTTTTTTGAAGTAAACAGTATATGGAATCGCTTTTAGTTCTTTTTTATCCCAAACAACCATTGTGCGGTTTGATAAAATGTTTTGAACCTCTGTTGTTTTGCCATCAGACAACATTTTTGAGATGATGCTATGAAACTTCTTTTTTGATAAATCGTGTGGATAATAGTTTCTGCCTGCATAACCCTTGATGCCCTTAAAAATTTGGATAGGTTTTTTATCAATGCCATTTAAGCCCTCAACGCCTGCAAACATATTAAAAAACTTTAATACGTCTTTGTGTCCGTTGTCTTTTAGCCATTTTTTGCATTCGTGATTTTTGTGGTGGTCAAGAGTTAGAGCAACGTCGTCCATAATCTTGCCGGCCTTCATTAAGTGCGTTATGGCTTCTTTATCTTTTGGTCTTAAGTCGGTTGCTTTATGCATTTTAATTTGCAGAGTTTTGTTGTCAAACACATCTTTGATAAATTTTTTGCTTAGATTAATTTTTGGCATTATATTCTCCTTTAGCTAAATATTAACAATTAAAAGTTAAAATAATATAAAAAGGAGATAATAAAAATGGACTTGCAAAAAACAATTTTTGATTTGATAAAGTTTAAGACGGAAACTGGCAATGAAAAAGAGATATATAAATGTCTTGATTATGTTAAAGGCATATTTGCAGAAACAAACGCAAATATTGAGTTTTTTGACAAAGTTAAAGACGCCCCTGTGATTGTTATATCAAACAAAAAAACTAACGATTTTGATGTTGTAGTTTTGGGGCATTTGGACGTTGTGCCAGCAGAAGACAAGATGTTTGAGCCAATTGTAAAGGATGGCAAATTATATGCCAGAGGAGCTTTGGATATGAAGTCTTTTGCAGCAACTGCTTTTAAGTCTATGCTCTATGTTTTGGAAAATAAATTGGATTTATCTTTTGGCATAATTCTTTCAACAGATGAAGAAAAAGGCTCTAAGGGAACACACGCATTTATGGACGCAAATCCTAATTTGCGTGCCAATATTGTATTGGATAATGATGTTGGTGGTGATATTACAAAAATTGTGAATGCTTGCAAAAATCCTGTTTTTGTTAAACTTGTTTCTAGAGGAAAGGCTTGTCATGGTTCTATTCCATGGGAGGGGATTGATGCAAACGACAATCTTTTAGAATCATTGGCAAATATCAGAAAGCTTTATCCTGCAATGCCTGTCAAACCAAAAAATACGTGGGTTGAGACATTACATATTGCAAGCATTAATGGTGGCAGTGCTGCCAATGTAGTTTGTGATGAGGTTGAGGCAATGTTAGACTTCAGACTAACAGAAAAGCAAAGCTTGGAAGACTTGGAAAATAATTTGAAGAAGTGTTTTGTTGATGGGGTTGAATATAAGATTTGTTCTTCATCAAATGTTGTTTATATGCCAGAGGATAATGAATATATTGCCTCATATAAAAAACTTGCTGAAGAGGTGTTGGGGCAAAAAATTGAGTTTGAGCAAATTGGTGGTGCAACTGACTCTCGCTCATTTTTCTTGCGGGGCTCAAATGTTATTATGCACTCAGGCACTGGTGATGGAATGCATGGAGTTGATGAGTGGGTAGATTTGAGAAGTGTTGAAAAAATATCTGAAATTCAGATTAAGTTTTTGGAACAGTTATCGGCTCTTTGAATTATGTGCAAATAAGTGTGATGCGTCAAATGTTTTGTTGTCTTTTTTTAGGGCTACTTTAATATCTTCTTTTGGGATGAGGTCTTTTACGAATAAGCACTCATACGTTCCTTTGGAGTTTTTAATTTTGGGGCTTTCTCTGTATGCTTTTGTTGTTTTAATAAATTTTTGAACTGATGCGTCATCAAACAAGAAACTTGCGGTTTTGTCATCGCGTTTTATTATGTTTCCTTTATTGTCGTGGGCAAATATGTCTTTGTATCCTTCATATGTGTAGCATCCTTCTGCTCTGGCGTTTAAGATGTCTTCAATTGAGATTAAGTCTTTTAAATATAGGGCAAGAGCATAACATTTTTTTGGCATGCCTTTGTCCGCTCTGTATATGGAAAGCGCATTGCATTTTTCATCAAGGCTTGCTCCTTGATTGATTTTTTGAATAAACATTCTTTTATTTGCGTTGCTTCCGCCTAGTGTGTATAGGAGAATTGTGCCAACAACTAATTCTTTTTTTGACATTTTTACGTTAACAGAGTTTAAGAGAGTTTTTAAATAATCATTTTCTATGCTTTGATATTTTATTTTTCTTGCCTTTTCTATTGATATTACGTCTGACTTTTTAACTGGTCTATATACGTTATTTTTGCCAGGGATTGTAGTGGCACCAAAAGCTATGGTTAAGTTCTTTTTGTTGTCAAAATAAGGTGTTTGTGCAAAGTTTTCGAAAAATGCAGAAAGTATTGCAATTTCTTCTTTAGAATCTTCATATACTTTTTGGTTGTGCTCTCTTATTGTTTCTTTTTTTGAGAGTTTTTTGGTAGGAGTAGTTTTTATTGCGACTTCTTTTGCTTTTGCTTTATCGTTTGCTTTATCGTTGTTTTTTTGGTTTTTTAGATAATCTAAGCCAACAGTTGTTGTAAGTGTTGCTAAAGCCCCCATTGCGGCTACTTTTATAATTTTTTGCGGATTTATGTTTTTGATGTTTTTTGTTGCAGATGAAATGCCTTTGCTAAAAAACTCACCGGCTTTTATTGTCAAATATTTTGCTTTGTTTTTGCATCTTTCTATCATATAATTCTCATATTCTGACTCTAAAAAAGCTATGTTTTTTGGGTTTAGCTCAACAGGAAAATTATTTTTGAATATTGCGTTGTGTCTTTTTGTTAGATTAACTGCTTTTATGTATTTTTTTTGCGTTCTATTATATAACTTGCTTTTTATATCTGACTTTTTTGTATCAGTTAAATGGTTTGCAAATGGAACAACGTGGATATATTGGATGTCATCATCTTTTATTGTAATAGATAAAGGCTTAACGCCGGCTTTATTGTATCTTGAGACTTCTTTGCTGTTTGATGACGTGATAATGTCTTTTATAAAAGCTATTTTTGCTTGAGTGGCGTTAGAGTTTATGCTATATTCATGAGGGACAATATAGTTTGTGTTATTAAGCTTTATATATATTGGCTCTTTATAGTTTTGAGTATATTCTTTTTTGCAATACTCTAGAGCCTCTCTTAATTCTTTGCTCATCTTTTTTCTCCATTTTTATTTATAATATCATAAAACTTGAGAATTGTCAAACAGGTTTTGTGTCGAGGTGTTTTAAGTTATTTTGTCTCTTTTGCTCCGGTGGAAAGTTATGGCAAAGCGGTGCGCTTCATCACGAATATTTTGCATATAAAAAGCAAGGGGGCTTGCGTATTCTAGGCTAAAACTTTCTTTGTATGGCAGATGATATTCTTCTCTCCCTGCGTTTCTGTCTTCTCCTTTTGAGATGGCTATAAAAGTAATGCCTGTTAAGTCTAAGCCAAACAATGCAGACATTACAGCATTTAATTGATTGCGGCCGCCGTCTATTAAAACAACGTCTGGGCGGTTTTCTGGAGTGACTTTTGCGAATCGGCGATGCAAAACTTCTTTCATCATCTCTAAATCATCGCCGTTTGCGTTTGATTTTATGTTAAACTTGCGATATTGTTTTTTATCAAAACCGTTTGGAGTTGCAACAATCATAGCGCCAACTTGGTTAACCCCCATGGTGTGAGAGTTGTCATAGACCTCTATTCTTTCGGGGATTTTGGGCAAGTCAAAAACAATAGCCATTTCTTTTAGGTTTTTTTCTATACTAAAGTTAAAGGCAATTTTTTGCCTTAGGGCATTTTTTGCATTTTCTAGCACTTGGGCAAGCAATTTTTGCTTGTTTCCTTTTTGATAGTAGCTGATTTTTGTTTTTAATGCTGAGGATAGAAGTTCTTGGTTTTCAAAGGGGGTGGAGATTATAATCTCTTGTGGGGCGATGTTCTTTGCATAAAATTCTGAGATAAATGCCTCTAGTATCTCGCGTTCAGAAAAACCTTTGGTTTTTTTTGGGAAATATACTGCATTGCCAAAGTTTTTTTGGTTTCTGATAAAAAATATTTCTATTACAAATAGCTCATTTTCTTGATATATGGCTATTATGTCTGCATTGTTTATATTATTGTATTCTAGTTTGGCGTTTGAGTATATGTTTTTAAGCGCTTCTAATTGGTTTCTTTTTATGATTGCAAGCTCATAATTTTGAACACTTGATGCAGTTTTCATTTGTTTTTCAAGCTCTTTTAATATCTCTTTGCTTTTGCCGTTTAAGAAGTCTTTGGCAAGCTCTACGGATTTTTGATAATCTTCTTTTGAGATGTAATCTACGCAAGGTGCGGAGCAACGTTTGATTTGATACATTAAACAGGGGGTTGAGCGATTTTTAAACACAATGTCTTTGCAAGTGCGGAGCTGAAATATTTTTGATAAGAGTTCTAGGGTTTCATTAAGGGCTTTTACATTTGCAAAAGGACCAAAATATTGATAGCCTTTTTTTTGGGCGCCTCTATATTTTTCTAGCCTTGGGTAGTCGTGTTTGGTTGATATTGCCAAATAAGGAAATGTTTTGTCGTCTTTTAATAAAATATTGTATTTTGGGTTTAAGGATTTTATGAGCTCATTTTCTAGTAACAAGGCTTTGTGCTCATTTTCTGTAATAACAAATTCCATCTTTGCAGTTTGAGTTACCATCATTTGCAAACGTTTGGGTAAATCTTGAATTTTTGTGTATGAGGTTATGCGTTTTTTGATGTTTTTTGCTTTGCCCACATACAAAACCTGCTCTGATTTATCAAGCATTCTATAAACACCTGCCTCTGTTGGGGCAATTTTGGCATATTGTTGTAAGATTTCTAAACTCATGGGTTATATATATACCGCCTTGTTTGAAATTGCAACTTATAAAAAATAACGCATAACGTTTAACGGTATGCGTTATTTTTTTTTGGCAAAGTATTACTTCTTGACTAAAATAAGTCTTTAACATATAGTTCATTTAAGAGGAAAAATAATATGGAAAGAATAGCAAAATATTTGGCAAGAATGGGCATTTGTTCTAGGCGAGAGGCAGAAAAATTAGTTTTGCAAAAACGCGTTGAAGTTAATGGCGAAATTATAGAAAGTCCAGCCCTTAATGTTGGTGATAGTGACATTATTAAACTTGATGGTGAAAAACTAAAAGACAAAGAGGAAACAAGGCTTTTTGTTTATTACAAACCTGTTGGGCTTATTACATCTCACTCTGACCCACAAAACAGACCAACGGTGTTTGAGAATTTGCCTGCTGGTCTACCTAGGCTTATTTCTGTTGGGCGCTTGGACTTAAACTCTGAGGGGCTTTTATTATTAACTAATAATGGCGAGCTTTCTCGCAAGTTGGAGTTGCCATCTAATGGTTGGGTGCGCAGATATAAAGTTAAGGTTCATGGCTTTTTTCAGCCCTTTGAGATGAAACGCTTGGAAAAAGGCATTAAAATTGATGGGGTTGAATATGGCTCTATTAAGGTTGAGGTTGAGAGCAAAAAGGGGCCAATTTCTTGGCTGATTGTGTCTTTGAGCGAAGGCAAAAACAGAGAAATTAGAAAAGTTATGAAGCACTTGGGGCTTGATGTTGCAAGGTTAATTCGTCTTTCTTATGGGCCGTTTCAGCTTGGCAAGCTTAAAAAAGGCGAGGCTAAAGAGGTGCCAACAAAAACTTTGCGCGAACAACTTGGAAAAGATTTTGAATTATGAGAATAACTGCTGGTAAATATAAAAACAAAAAGTTGTTTTCTCCTGCTGATGACAGTATTCGCCCAACCATGGAGAAAGCAAAAGAAGCGTTGTTTTCAAGGTTGCAAGCAAGGTTTGGTAGCTTTACGGAGATGAGTTTTTTGGACGTGTTTGCAGGAAGTGGTTCTATGGGGTTTGAGGCTTTGTCTCGTGGTTTTTCAACTGTTGCTTTTATTGATAGCAATATTGAGTGTGTGTTAAAAAACTCTAAGCTGTTTGAAGAAAGAGTTGAGATTTTGCGCGTGGATGCGACCAACTTGCCAAAAGCAAAAATGGGCTTTGATGTTGTTTTTATGGATGCGCCATATTTTAAGGGGCTAAGCGAAAAAGCATATGCATCATTAAAAGAAAATGGATATATAAAAGAAGATGCAATTGTTATTGTTGAGGTTTCTAAAAATGAAAAAGTTGAGCTTGCTTTTGATGAAGAACGCAACTATGGAGTTAATAAATTTTTGTTTTTATTTAACTAAAAATGAGTCGTTAGTGTGCATTCCTTGGTAGTCATCTTTGATTTGAGAAGTGTCTGGATATTCTTTGGTTTTTGATATGTGGGTTACGTCTTCTTTGTATTCTTGATAAATTTGCATAAATTCTGGTTCAGCGTTTGCTATCTTTGTTTTGCTTTTTGCAGGAACGATGCCACCTGAGGTTTGTTTTTTTATAGATGTTTTTTTGTATTTTATATTTTGGCTTTCTTGATAGTTTACGTCTTGATTGGGAATAAAGTAATTGGGCATCACCTTTTTTCTTTGATATGCGTAGGCATGAGAAATGCCAATTATTATAAATGTGAAGAAAATTGTTTTTATAAATATTTTCATTGTTAATCCTAGTTTAAGATTTTGTGTTTATAAGTATATTATGAAAAAAGTTTATTTTATATTAATGGCTTTGTTAATGCCCCAAATATCTTTTGCTAACGCTTGTAATGAGGTTGATTTTGTGCCTGAGCTGGTTTTTTCTAGCTCTTATGGACAGCTTCAATATGATTTTTCTAAATCAAAGGAATATATATCTCAAATCGCGCATCAAAACGGGCAGGAAGAAAATTTTGTGGCAGGTGGTCTTGCAGTTGCAACTTTGGAGATGAGCGTAAAGCTTGATTCTGTTTCTTCTTATAAACAAAAGAACAATGTATGCGTTGCACCTAAAAAAGTATATGTGTTTATTGGTTTTCAGGACCCAACTATTTATGTGGCGAATCACTTAAAGCAAGGCGAGTGCCGGTTTAATGTAACATTGAGGCATGAGCAAGCTCATATGCAAATTAATAAAAAAGCTTTAGAACATTATTTGCCAGAGTTTAAGGCTGCAATAAATGATATTATAAAAACAATTAAACCTTTGAATATTGGCAACTTGGCAGACAGCAAGCAAGCAAACGAATATTTGAATTATCAATACTACACAAAAATAAAAGAATATGTAGAGAAGTTTAATGAAATTTTGCGTCAAGAGCAAAGAAGGCTTGATAATAAAGAGAACTATGCTTTTGAGTCTACTCTCTGCGGTTAAAAGCTATATAATACATCATCTAAAGTAATTTGCTCGAGTCTGAAAAAATTCATGTAGTTGTTCTACACTAAAATTTTTTCAGCTCTTCAAATTACTTTATTTGACGCATTCTCTAGCTTTTAACAAAACTTATATAATGGAGTATTAATATAGAATTAGCGGGTAAGTCCCTCAGTCATTTACTAATATGTAAACTCCGTTCGGGACTTCCCTAAATTCTTATTATTTCCCTCATTCTCTAGCTTTTAATAAAAGCCATATAATACATTATCTAAATCAATTTGTTCAACTTTTCAATAAATTATTTTATATGCCTCAAATGGTCTAGAAAGCCTTGCAAAACAAATGTGGCGCTTGATTGGTCTAAGACTTCTTTTCTTCTTTTTCTGTTCATGTCAACTTGTTTTATTAAAAAGCTTTCTGCCGCTTGAGATGACAATCTCTCGTCCCAGAATGTATATGGTAATTGTGTTTCTGCAAATATTTTTGAGGCAAAATCTTTAACAATTGCTGCCATTTCTCCTTGTGAGCCATCCATTTGCAAGGGTAGTCCGTATAAAATGGCGCCGACTTCTTTTTCTTCTATGATTTTTTTTATTTCTATGATGTCTTTTTCAAGGTTTTTTCTATATATTGTCTTATAGTTATTGGCACTTATCAACAGCAAATCTGAGACAGCAACCCCAAGGCGAGCGCTTCCGTAGTCAAAGCACAAAATTGACTTGTGTTTTTTTAATTTTGTGATAAATTCTTGCATATTCATATTTCTACCTCTTTTTTTGAGTGTAGATTATAACTTTTATATTGTAAAGGATTTTGAAGCATGAAGAGAATTATAACTTTGATGTTTGCAGTGTTTGTTACTTTTGCAAATGTTGCAAAAGCCGAGTTAACAATTGATATTAGTGGCGCGGTTAGAGACCCTATGCCTATTGCAATTCCTGAGATTGTTGCAGAGGGATTCTTTAATTCTCAATATGCAGATAAAATTAGAAACGTGATAATTGCTGATCTGGAGCGTTCTGGTCTTTTTGTTGTGATTGATGAAAAAAGTTATATTGAAGATATATCATCTATAAATCAAGAGCCTATTTTTAATGATTGGAAGGCAATTAATGCGCAAGCAATGGCTCAGATGCAGTTGTTTGCAGTTGGTGAGCAAACACTTAAGATTGAGATGCGATTGTGGGACGTTTATGGTGGCTATCAATTAAAAGGACAAGCGTTTAGCACTACAAAAGACAATTGGCGTAGGGTGGCACACGTTATTGCCGATGCAATTTATGAAAGATTAACCGGTGAGAAAGGTTATTTTGACACTAGAATCGTATATATAGCAGAATCGGGCTCGGCTATAAGACGGGTTAAAAGATTGGCTATTATGGATCAAGATGGTGCAAACCATAAGTATTTGACAGATGGGGCAAATATGGTTTTAACACCTAGATTCTCTCCAAATATGCATAAAATTACATATATGTCTTATATTGGAGGAACACCAAGAGTTTATATTTTAGACATTGAAACCGGAAGACAAGAGCTTTTGGGCAATTTTCCTGGAATGACATTTGCACCGCGCTTTTCTCCAGATTCCTCAAAAGTCTTGCTTAGTTATGCAATTGATGGAAAGTCAGATATTTATGAGATGAACCTTAATGGCAGAAAAGAAATTAAACAGCTTACAAAAAACAACAGTATTGATACTTCAGCAAGCTATTCTCCTGACGGAAAAAATATAGTTTTTAACTCTGATAGGGGTGGGGATCAGCAGCTTTATGTTATGGATGCTGATGGTTCTAATGTTAAGCGAATCTCTTTTGGCAATGGCAGATATGCAACTCCTGTTTGGTCTCCAAGGGGTGATTATATAGCCTTTACAAAAATGGCTGGCGGGCAGTTCTATATTGGCGTGATGTATCCAGACGGCACAGGAGAACGTTTGCTTTCTAGTGGATATTTGGTAGAAGCTCCGACTTGGTCTCCGAATGGGCGTGTGCTGATGTTCTTTAAGCAAGATAAAGGAAACAGAAGAAGAAGCGGTGCTGTCAAACTATACTCCATAGACTTAACAGGGTATAATGAGCGATTGGTAGTGACACCGTCAGATGCGTCGGATCCGGCTTGGTCACCATTACTAAAGTAAAATCCGTATAACACATCATCTAGAGCGATTTGTTCAAGTTTGAAAAAAATCATGTAGTTTTATCTACACTAAAATTTTTTCAACTTTTCAAATCACTCTATCTAATATATTCTACGGATTTTACTGCTCAGTGCGTAATAATTGCTCGGTTATGTATGTCTATATACAAACCCTTGCAATTTTTCATTAAATAAGATTAATTTTTATATGCATAACTTTATATTTTTGGTTTATTTATTTATTTATTTCTCTTAAGATGTAGAAAAGGGGAAAGTTATAATGGCGCTTGATGATCTTAGAGACGTTGATGATGAAAATCTAATATATGTGCAAAGAAATAAACGAAAAAAACAGATGCTGGTTTTTTTGGCGGTTTTGCTTGTGTTTTTTGCTTTTAGTTTTGCTTTGTATCAGGCAGTTTATAAAAAGAAATCTTTAACAAACGCCCCGTATAAAATTGTGTTTGCAGATAAAGATGTAGAAACTAATGATATGGTTTTTTATACTTTTCCTGATATTAGTGTTGATTTGAGTAGCAAAGATAAAGAAGATGCCTCTCCGACATTGACTTTTGGCGTTACGTTTGAGTTTGAAAATGCAGAGCAGATATCTTCTTTTGAGGCAATGAGTCCTAAAATAAATGATATGCTTATTTTTATGTTTAAGAATTTATATGTTTCTGAAATTAATTCTTCTAAGTCTGTATATTGGCTAAAGGAAGAGATTTTGCATAGAGCAAACTTGTTGGTTAGTCCAATAAATATAGAAAGTGTTTCTTTTAATAAGTTTAAGATAAGCGGAGATCAAAGCGTGGGTGAGGGTATATAGAATGTCTGATAAATTTGAAAAATCAAAGATAATTAGTGAAGGAAAAGATGGCGGAGTAATGGCAATATTAGATTCTTCTATGGTCTCATACGAGCGTTTGCCTATGTTAGAAATCGTTTTTGACAGGTTGGTTAGGGCTATGGCTACGTCTCTTAGAAATTTTACGCAAGATAATGTTGAGGTTTCTTTAGACGCTATTGAGTCTATGCGCTTTGGAGAGTATGTTGATAGCCTTAGTCTGCCTACTTTGTTGTCTGTGTTTAAGGCTGATGAGTGGGATAATTATGCAATTATGTCAGCAGATTCATCATTGGTATATTCTATGGTTGATGTTTTGTTGGGAGGAAGACACGGAACTGCGGCTATGAGAATAGAGGGGCGTCCTTATACAACAATAGAGTTAAATATTGTAAAAGAGATGGTGCAATTAATTTTGGCAGATCTTTCAACGGCTTTTGACCCGATTACAAATGTTAATTTTTCTTTTGATAGACTGGAGACGAACCCAAGGTTTGCAACGATATCTAGAATGTCTAATGCTGTGATTGTTGCAAAAATAAGGGTTGAAATGGAAGATAGAGGCGGCAAAATTGACCTGATGATTCCTTATGCTACCTTGGAGCCTGTTAGGGAGCTTTTGTTGCAAATGTTTATGGGAGAAAGATTCGGCCGAGACATTATTTGGGAAGATCATCTTGTTTCTGAGCTTTGTGAAACAGACGTTGAGCTTGAGGCAGTTCTTAAGACAAAACAAATTTCTTTAAGGGATGTTTGCAAATGGGAAAAAGGCTCTTTTTTAGACTTGGATATGCTTGTAAGCGATGATGTAAAAGTTATTTGTGGTGATATTCCCTTGTTTGTGGCAGAAATTGGAAGAAAAACAGATAATATTGTGGTCAAATTAAAAGGAAAGGTTCTTGATAATGGATAATTTGGAGTTTGTATTAAACATATTAATAATTTTGCTTTTAATCCCTACAATTATTTATGCAGTAAGATTAAATGCAAATCTTACGACGCTTAGAAACAATCAACAATCTTTGGCAAAACTTGTTGAGTCATTAAACGATGCAACATACAAAGCTGAAAGCTCAATTCCAAAGCTTAAAAATATTACTCAAAGTTCTTCAACTGACTTAAAAGAAGTGGTTGTTAAAGCAAAAGAGTTAAAAGATGACTTGTCTTTTATAAATCAAAGAGCTGATAACTTGGCTGATAGGCTTGAGGGTGCTATTAAAGATAATAGAGACAATAAAAAAAATAAAGAAGACGTTAAAAAAGTTGATAATTCAGAGGCAGAGCTTGAGCTTTTAAAGGCTTTAAGATCTATAAAGTAAAAGAGAGAGTTTATGAATAAAAAAATAAAAATATTACCAATTTTAATTGTTTGTGCGTTGCTTATGTTTGCTGTAAAAGTTGGAACATTGTTGAAAAGAGACTTTGACGTTGAGAGCAAAAAGCCAAGTAGCGATATGGACGTTACAATTTTGGATAATATAAAAGGGCCAAATGACACTTTTTCAAAAGCAGAGGTTGAGATTTTGCAAGATTTGGCAGCAAGAAGAGAACTTTTGGATGCCAAAGAAAAAGAGCTTGAGAAAAGGTCTTTTCAAATAAATGTTGCTGCAGAAGAAATTGATAGAAAAATATTGCAAATGAAAGAGTATGAAAAAAGGTTGTCTGAGTTGGTTAATAAGTATAATGCTCAAGAGAAAGAGAAAGTCTCAACTCTTATAAAAGTTTATAGCGCAATGAAGCCTAAGGATGCGGCTCAGATTTTTGACACGCTTAATTTAGATATTTTGGTTTTGTTGTTCTCTTCAATGAAGCCTTCAACATCATCTGCGATTTTGGCTCAGATGGAACCTAAAATTGCAAAAGAAGTTACAGTAAGGCTTGCTGGAAATGGAGCTTTTGAAGATTAATGAAAAAAATTTTTCAGACATTTTTCATTGTTATAGGACTTTTGATTTTTTGGTCATCAGCAAAAGCTGCGCCACTTGACGTGACATCACTTTCTTTTGCTTGGTCTGACCCTGTTTCTATGGCGGTGTTTGAAAGGGATGATAGTGTTTGGATTGTTTTTAATAGGCGCAAAGTTATAGATGTTAAAGATATTGAAAAACAGTTAAGAAAGTTGGACGCTAGTGTTTTGAGCATTCCACATTCTAAAGGGACAGTGCTGCGTTTAAAGCTTGGTGATGATGCAAAACCTTTTGTCAGAAAAGAGGGGCTTTTGTGGATTGTTGACTTTATTGTTGGAAGCAATGATGGTAAAACAAGCTTAAAAGAATTGCAAACTCAGATTAAAAGAGATGGCCTTGATAAGCCTTATGTATTTATTGAAAATAAATCATTTGCAGAGCCTATTTCAATTGTTGACCCAGAGGTTGGTGATGTGATTGTTGTTACACCCGCTTTAGATAGCTCTGTTGGCGTGGCAAAAGATTTTAACTTTGTTGATTTTGACTTGCTAAAATCTATGCAAGGGTTTGCTATTGTGCCCAAAAATGATGAGGTTATTGTTATTAGAAGCAATGATGGTGCTTCTATAAAAATGTTAAAAAGCGGGCTGAGCGTTTCTGATAACTTAGATGATTTGCAAAGACTTTTGTTGTTAGAGGAGCAAAGCAGCAAGGCAAAAGCTTTTGATGTTGATGTTCCCGAGTCTTTATTGAGTGGCGATTTTGTTAGCGTTGAAAAAGAATTAAAAAAAGACATTGAGATGACAACAGGAGAGACCAGAATAAAAGCTAGATTTCAGCTTGCAAAATATTATGTTGTAAAAGCTCTTGGCTTTGAGGCTCTTGAAGTGCTGTCTACAATGCTTGAAGAAAACGAGCTAAGCGGCGTGCAAAAACAGCAAGTTTATGGACTTATGGGAGTTGCAAATTTTTTGGTAAGACGTTATGAGAAAGCTCTAAGCAATTTGTCTTATGGAGAATTAAAAGACAACTTTGTCGCAACTTTTTGGAGAAAAATTGCAGAGGCCGCAATGAACCCTTTTTTGTATCGTCAAAGTTTTATTGACTATGCCTCTATAATAAAGGATTATCCTGTAGATTTGCAGGTTAAGATTGCAGAAATTGCGGCACAAGCCTCTCTTAATGCAAGTGATGACTTGGGAGCGCAAAATTTTATTGATGTTATAAAGTTGTCTGCAAATGATAATGTTGTTTTGACTTATAAGTTATTATTTTTAACTGCGCAAAACTTATATCTGCAAGGTTTTCCTAGAGATTCTTTAGAAACTTTTGAAGAACTTGTTGACTCAAACTCTCAAGAATATTCTTCTTATGCTAGGTTTGCGGTGGCAAATTTAAGGTATGAAATTAAGGCTCAAGATATAGATAAGACAATAAACGAGCTAGAAAAGATTAAGTTTGCTTGGGCAAAGAAAAGTTTTAAGATTAGAATCTTAAAATCGTTAGCGGATTTGTATTCAAAAAAACATGATTATAATAAAGCAGTTGCAATAATGTTAGAAGAATATGACTTGGTTGGTGAGAACGAAAAAAATGTTATTAAAATGCAAATAATAAAGCTTTTAGAAGATTTGTATATTGAGAACCAGGCTGATGATACCCCCGCTTTGAAAGCTTTGAGTTTGTATAATGAGCATATTGAATTGATTAAAAAAAGTGATAAATATCTTGAAATTGTTATAGCGGTTGCAGACAGATTTTTTGCAGTGGATTTGGTTGACAATGCAAAAGACCTTTTGGAAGATGCCTTGGAGGACAAAGATATTACCGAGGCGCAGCGATATAAGGCAGGCGCTAGACTGGCCTTGATTTATCTGCATGAGAAGCTATATAATCTTGCTCTTGAGACTTTGGATAAAACGCAAATATTGACACCAGATGTAAATCTTGAAAACCAAAGAGATGTTATAAAAGCAAGTGTTTATAAAGAGCTTGGTATGTATGACGAAGCGCTTGGGGTCTTGGGCGAAAATTATTCAACCCTTGCGACATTATTAAAATCTGAAATATATTGGCTTAATGAAGACTATGAAAATCTTTCTTTGGAGTTGAAGTTCTTGATTGAAGAACCCGTTGCGGGCAAAGAGCTTTCTGATGAGCAAATAAAATATATTTTAGATTGGATGATGGCATTGAAAAAAGCCAAAAAAGATATTGTCCTTGCAAGGGCAAGAGCGAAGTTTTTGCCTTGGTTTGAAAATACAAAATATTATAGCACATTTGATATTTTAACATCTCAATTTGAATATGACAAAGTTGATATGAATGATATTGCAAATAGAATTAGAAATATTGAAATTTTTAGTAATTTTAATAAAAAAATTGCAGAGAACCTAAAAAATATTGTAAAAAGCGAGAACATAAAATGATAAAAGTTATATTGGCGTTAATGTTTGTTTTGGGCTTGTTGCTGTTGACTGTTTATGCCATAAAGTATATGGGGCAAATGCAACATAAAAACAAATTTTTTAAAAAGATTTCTGGCAACAAAAGAATAAATGTTATTGAATATAGAAGAATCGATGCAAAACACTCAATTGCAATTGTTGCGGTAGATGGCAAAGAAAAAAGCTTTTTGCTTGGCAATGCTGAGCCAAAAGAGTTATAGCTTGACATTTCATACATATATCTATTATATATCAATAAATTTAATATTTGAGGTGAAGTTATGAGCTATATAGAAAAAATTTTTAAGAATCCGTTACCAAGTGTTGCAGAGCTAGAGGCAAGATATCCAAAACGCAATTTAGGAGAAGGGGCAAAAGTTACTCGTTTTGCGCCGTCGCCTACTGGTTTTTTGCATGTTGGAGCTTTGTATAGCGCGTTGATTGATAAGTTTTTGGCAGCACAATCTAATGGTGTATATATATTGCGTGTTGAAGATACAGACACAAAAAGAGAAGTTGAGGGTGCAACAGAACTTATGTGTAAGTCTTTGGCAGATTTTGGCATCGTTGCTGATGAAGGGTTTGACGGTAATGGCAATGAGATTGGCAACTATGGACCATATAAGCAATCGATGAGAAAAGACATTTATCATGCATATATCAAACATTTTTTAGAAATAGGCAAGGCTTATGTTTGTTTTGCAACGCCAGAAGAGCTTGACTTAATCAGAAAAGAGCAAGAGGTTAAAGGGGTTCGCCCAGGCTATTATGGTCAATATGCAAAATATAGAAATTATCCAACTGAAGAAGTTGAAAGAAGAATTAATGAAGGCGATAGTTTTGTTATTCGATTTAAGAGCCCTGGAAATTATGAAAAGAAGATTATTTGCTCTGATGGGTTAAAAGGCAAAGTAACTTTTCCTGAAAATGATTTGGATATAGTTATTATGAAGGGGGATTGGTTGCCGACATATCACTTTGCGCATGTTATAGATGACACGTTAATGGGGACAACAGATGTGATTAGGGGTGATGAATGGCTAACATCTTTACCTTTGCACTTGCAACTTTTTGCAGAGCTTGGTTTTAAGGCGCCAAATTATACACACACAGCAACAATTCAAAAAATGGATGAAGGCGGCAAAAGAAAGCTTTCTAAAAGAAAAGACCCAGAAGCAGATGTGCGTTATTATGATGAAGCTGGTTATCCAAGAGCATCGGTTGTTGAATATTTGCTTAATTTAATTAATTCTTCTTTTGAAGAATGGAGAAAAGCAAATTGGGATAAGCCTTATACGGACTTTGTTGTTGATGTTAAAAAACTTTCTCCGTCTGGCGCATTGTTTGACTTTGTTAAGCTTGATAGTGTGTCAAAAGAAGTTGTTTGCAGAATGAGTGTTGATGAGGTTTTTGACGGCACATATAACTGGGCGAAACAAAATGATGAAAAGCTTTTTAAGCTAATTGATGAAAACAAAGAATATGTAAGAAATATCTTGTCTATTGAACGCACTGGTGAAAAAAATTCTCGTAAAGATATTGCAAAATTTGCTGACGTGTTTAATGAAATCTCATACTTCTTTGAAGATGAGTTTGCGATAACTGTTGATGCAATGGCAGAGGTTAAGAACACAAAACACGCAAAAGAAATGGTTGATTTTTATCTTGGCATTTTTGATATTAATGATGATCGTCAAGCTTGGTTTGAAAAAATGAAGCAAGTTGCAACTCAGTTTAATTATGCAACAAATGGCAAAGAATATAAAGCGAATCCAGAAGTCTTTAATGGCGATGTCTCAAGTGTTGTAAAAGTATTTAGAATCCTTATTACAGGCAGGGCACAAAGTCCGGATTTGTCAGCGATTATGCAGGTGCTTGGAAGCCAAAGAGTCATGGAAAGACTTGGAAAACTTCATATAATGGAGAACTAATACAGAATTAGCGGATAAACTCCTCAGTTATGTATTAATTTTGTAGGGGCGATTTGCAATCGCCCGCGCACTAGGCAAGAGCCCTGTCCCTACTTTTTCTAAGTATTTTATTGTTTTATCTAAATTTTCTTTGGGCGTCATAGGTTAGGCCGAGGCCAACTGAAGAAAATTTGTTTTCTTGAGATATTTTTGCGTTTGGCAGATATGAGCATAATGTCTCTTTTACAAAAGGAATCTCTGTTGAGCCACCTGTTAAGACGATTAAGCTGATGTCTTCTTTTTTGACTTGAGCCTGTTTTAAGCATTCTGTTATAGAGTTTGCTATTTTATATACATCTTTTGAGATTGCGTTCTTAAAATCATTTATGGTTGTTATAACTTCTGGTTTATCCGACAAAAAGTTTAAGGTCTTTGAAATGCTATCTTTTGTGCTTAAGCTTATTTTGGTTTTTTCTACTTCATTTAAGAGAAGATGACCAGCCTCTTTTTCTATAACTTCTAAAAGTCTTTGATATTTTGTTGGCTCATTTGATTGGAGCAATATCTTGTTAATTAAATTTTTTGTTTGATGATTATATAAAAAGTTGATTGAGCTCCATTCTGACAACTCAAAATATTGAGAAGTGGGGACTATTAGCTCTTGATTAAACGCATTTTGTCCTCCATATGTTGTGTGCATGCCAAGCTCTGGCATAAAACTTTTTAGTGACAAGCCTTTATCAAAGTCATTGCCGCCAATTCTGACCCCTGTGCTTGCCAAAATGTCATTTGCTCTGTCTTGTTTGTTTTTAAGCTCTCCGCCTATTTTTATGATTGAAAAGTCAGATGTCCCGCCGCCGATGTCTATTACGCAAGCAAGGTTTTCTTTTGGTAGCTTGGCCTCATGAGCAAAAGCTGCGGCAATTGGCTCAAACTGAAACTC
>CAYJIO010000005.1:0-7222 GCA_964370255.1 uncultured Azospirillaceae bacterium | reverse complement strand
TTGGTAGCTTGGCCTCATGAGCAAAAGCTGCGGCAATTGGCTCAAACTGAAACTCAACGTTTTTAAAACCAACAGCGTGGGCAATTTTTTTGAGCTCTTCTTGGGCTTTGCTATCACCTTTTGGGTCATTGTCTCTGAAGTGAACAGGCCTTCCCATAACAACGTTTTCAATTTTTACGTTTGCTTGGCTATCTATTTTTGCTTTGATGTTTTGTAAGAAATGCTTGATGATGTCTTCAAACTTCATTAGCTTATTATCAATCCTTGTGCTTGAGCTCATAAGCTCTGTTCCCAAGACTCTTTTTAGGCTTCTCATAAATCTACCTTCATTGCCTTGAATATATTGCTCGATTGCTTGACGGCCAAAAAAAACTTCCGCTTTTGGGGAAGTGAAAAAGATTGCGCTGGGGATTTCTGGCGAGGTTTCTTCTAAGAAGGTAAGTGTTGGGGGCATTTGGTCTTTTATGTAGCCTGCAGAGGTGTTGCTTGTGCCAAAATCAATTCCACATGATGTGTGTCGCATTGTTTGCTCCTTTGTGAAGTGAGATTCTAAAATAATGAGAATTTTTTAATTGTCAATAAGGTTTTTTTATTGGCTTGCCCAGATGATTCTTTTTATTAATATTATATCTTCTATTAAAACTTCTGTTTTTTTGTTGGGGGCTGAAAGAGATATAAATTCATAAGAGTCACCAATGCTTGCAACAAACTCATATAAGTCAACTTTTTTATTTTTGTTTATAATAAAGACTCGGTCGCCTCTTCTGATATCTATTATTGAGGAGAGAATTAAGGTTGCGTTATATTTATATATGGGTTCATATTTTGCGGTGTCTAGCAAAACTGCAAAGTCTAAGTTGCTTGTCGATTCTTGTCCCATTTCTTGCCAATTTGCGTTTTTAATATTGCTTTTTTCAATGCTTGAGATGTTTGTTATTGGCAATGAGGAGAATCCGTCTAAGGCTGATTTTCCGTAAAAATCATCAAAGTTGAGGTTATAGAAGCTTAGTATTTTGTTGATGCTTTTTAATGAAGGCCACCTTTTTTTGCCGTCTTTTCTGTATCTTTTTGATTTGTTAAACGTGGTTGCATCAAGACCAACTATTTTTGCAAGTTTTGATGTGGATATGTTATGCGTTTTTGCCAAGTTATCAACAGCGCTCCAAATTATATCATGTTTCATTTATCCTTTTGCCTCCTTATAAAAACAACGGTTTGAATTATTATATTATTCTAATAATAGGAATCAAATCTTTTTTAGGTTGATTTTGTTGCAATTATTAGTATATATAACTTAAGTATTAACAAATTATTAATTTTAGAAACTTTTTTCTGGGGGATAAAATGGACTATAAAGATTTTTTGGGAGTAGAAGATGCGTGGTTTTGGTTTTGTGGTGTTGTAGCCATGAGAACGGAGGCTGGAGGCTTAAAGAAACAAGGTGATATTCTTGAGCCACGAATTTGTGATTATCACCAGATGTGCAAGTTGTTAAAAGAAATGCAATTATTGGGGCTTTTGACAAACAAGCACATAAGAGTTATGTGCCTTTGGGGGCAAAGAAATGCGTCTCCGTTGTTGAGTAGAGGGGCAAAACGCACAGACAAATTAATATGGCGAGATGCAATGTTCTTGCTTGAAAGAAAGATGATTGAGAAGGGGTATCTATATGCAATTTAATAAAGCAATAATTGTTTTTGAAGACAACACAACTCTTTGGTATTTAAGACTTTTAGAAAGAGATTTTAGGCATTGTTATGTTATCTTAATAAACGATTCTTCAGCAAATTGTTTGGAAATTAATCCTATGAGTAATAAAATATTTTTTAATACGTTTCATAAAATAGGATTAAAGTCCTTTTTAACAGAAAAGAAATATCTGGTTGTAGATTGTTCTTTTGTGCCAACAAAAGCCCTGCCAATTGGTGTATTCTCTTGTGTAGAGGTAATAAAAAGAATTGTCGGAATTAATAATAGATTTATAATCACGCCAAAAAAGTTATACACATATTTGCAAAAAATAGGAAAAAAATCCTTGACTTTTGAGAAAAAGTGTTTTACATCTAAAATCAGTCGATGGGATTAGTGTATCTAAACCATTTTTATAATATCGCTCTTTTGGGCGATTTTTTTTATGGAAAAAACAATGAAGCTTAAGAGTGTTAAAAAAAAGCTTTCTAAATTTTTGCCGCAAAAAATTGTGAATGTTGTTGAGAAGTATGATGAGTTTTCAAATCAAGAAACGTTTAATGACGCAAAAAGTTTTAATGCGCATCATAGTGCTTGCAAAACTGCAATTACACATATTCACTCTTTGTTAAAATTGGCAGAAACAACGGAAGCAAAAGAAAATGCAGAAAATATAATAGCGCCAAGTTTTGATATTGAGGCAATATTAAAAGAGGCAAATGATAATTTTGATTTGGAGGAATAAATGAAAAAAACATATGCAGAAAAAAGAAAAGCAATGTATGAAAAAAAAATACCAATAGGTGATCAGCTAGATGCAATATTAAAAGCATTTGACATGGTCTTGCAACTAGGAGCGGAGCTTCCCTATGAGTTGATAGATATAATTGAAGAATGGCAATCAATAAAAGGGCGTTACCCAAAATGAACAAGGTTGAGTTTTATCAGTTTATATATATCTGGCTAAAACTTCAGGGGCTTAAGTTGCCCAAGCATCAGAAAAAAATTGCTATGTGGTTGTCAAAAATTTGGCAAGAAGAACCAAACAAGCAAGCTCTTTTAATGGCGTTTAGAAACTCTGGAAAGTCCACAATTGTGGGCCTTTTTTGTGCGTGGCTTTTATATCAAAACCCGTCTCTTAGGATTTTGGTTTTGGCAGCTGATCAAGCATTGGCAAGGAAAATGGTTAGGAATGTTAAAAACATTATTGAGAAACATCCGCTTACAACACACTTAAAACCCAAAAAAGCACAAGAGTGGGCGGCTGAATATTTTACGGTTAATCGTAGCTCAGAATTACGCGACCCATCAATGCTTGCAAAAGGTCTGCTTGCAAACTTAACTGGTTTGCGTGCTGATGTTATTATTTGTGATGACGTTGAGGTGCCAAAAAATTGTGACAGCCCAATTAAAAGAGAAGATATGAGAGAAAAGTTATCTGAGCTTGATTATATTATTAGCCCTGGAGGAATGCTATTATATATTGGTACTCCGCATAGTTTTTACACAATATATCAAACAGAGCTAGATAATGCAAAAAAAGAAGTGAAACCCTTTTTGCAGGGCTTTATAAAACTTGAGCTGCCGATATTAGATGATGAAAATAAATCAGCTTGGCCAGAGAGATTTTCTGATGAGAAGATTGCAACTATTAGGCGTCAGTCTGGAGAGAATAAGTTTTTGTCTCAGATGATGCTTAAGGCGGTTAATTTTTCTAAGGCAACTTTGGAACCAAACAGATTAATTGCTTATGGCGGAGATATTGAAATATCTTATGCCAATGAGCAACAATTATTAAAAATAAATAATAACAAAATGGTTGCAGCCTCTTGTTGCTGGGACCCTGCTTTTGGAATGAATGAGAGAAATGACAATAGTGTTGTTGCTTGCATTTTTGTTGATGAAGAGGGTAGAGTTTATTTGCAAGACATTTTATATATTATTGTTGATGAAAAAGAGTCTGAAAACATAGCATCTGCTCAATGTGAGCAGGTATGTGACTTTTTGGAAAAAAATTTTTTGCCTTCTATAAAAGTTGAGACCAATGGAATTGGAAAATTTTTGCCGTCTATATTACGCCAAGTTCTTGCAAAAAGAGGGCTTAAGGTTGCAGTAGTTGAGGGTCATTCTACAGAAAATAAGAATGAAAAAATATTAAAGGCTTTTGAGGTCTTGCTTGTTGAAGGACTTTTTTTTGCACATAATAAAATTTGGCAAACAAAGTTTGTTGAAGAAATGCGCGAGTGGCAGCCAAATAATAATGCAAAAGATGATGGCTTGGATGCTGTCTCTTGTGCAATATTAGAACAACCTGTTAGGTTAAAAACAATTGCCAATGAAGGATTGGGCAAAAGCTGGCAAGGAGGGTCAAAGCAATTTGAGGCAAAAGTAAAATTTGATATTTAATTGAAACTTGCCGTATTAATTTCTAGTTTACTAGAAAACTAGAAAACTAGAAAATTAGTGCTATGAATGATGTTAAAGGTGAGAATATTGTGATGGTGGAAATGTTTGTGAAGGGTAGAAATGTTTGTGATGGGTAGAAATGATTGTGATGGGTAGAAATGAATGAAAAGAGAAATGTAGTAGCTAAAAGGAATTATAATAATGACAATAAGTATTTTTGAATGGGTAACCTTGATAGAGGTGCCCATTTTTGTTGCTATTTTTAAGATGATTTTTAAGGAGAAAGCAGAAAGGCAAAGCATTAAAGATGCTTTGGCAGACTTTAAGCTCCATGTGGCACGTAATTATGTATCTATTACGTACTTAAAAGATATTGAAAGTAGATTAACAAATCATTTGCTTCGCATTGAGCAAAAGTTGGATGAAGTAACAAAAAAATAAAAGGAAGGATAAAATGAGCCATAAAATAATAGATATATTGGCAAGAACAATTTATGGAGAGGCAAGAGGGGAGAGCATTTCTGGTCAAGAGGCTGTTGCAAATGTGATTATAAACAGGCTTGAGTTTGCAAAGAAGAAAAAAAGGTATTGGTGGGGTAATGATATTATATCTATTTGTCAAGCTCCTTTTCAGTTTTCTTGTTGGAATGTTTCTGATGCTAATTATAAAATTATAAGCAAAGTTGATGACAATGATGTTAGTTTTTGTATTGCAAGGAGGATTGCAACAAGAGCAGTTAACGGTGTGTTGCAAGATAACACAAATGGTGCAACGCATTATCATACAAAAAGTGTGTTTCCGAAATGGGCAAAGAAAAAAATTCCTTGCGCAGAGATTGGGGCGCATCTTTTTTATAACGATGTGGAGGGCTAAGATATGCTAAAGTCATTAATCTCTGCCCCTATAATTTCAAAGCTTTTTAATTTTGCAAAAGAAGAATTTGTAGAAGTTTGTGATGATAAAAGCTTGGAGCTTATTAATAAAAACATTCAAACAGAGCTTTTGTCTGAGTCTTTGTTTGTAAAGTTTTGGCGACCGTTTTTTGGATATTGTGTTGCGGTTGCCTGGATTATGTATATGACAATTATTTGTTATATTGTTTTATCTGATAAACCAAATGCAATAGATTTGATTTATGCAATGGCAGAGACAACCTCTTTGTGGTCTATGGCGCTAGGGGTGTTGGGTATTTCTGTAATTAAAAGAAGTTCAGACAAAAAATTATTAAATTTATTTAACAAAAAAAAGAAAGGAGAAAAATAATGGGAGGCATATTTTCATCACCAAAGGCGCCTGATCCGGTTGATACTGCAAAAATTGCTCAAGAAGAGGCAGAGAAAGAACGCCAGAAGATATTGGAACGTCAGAGAAGAGGTATGGAGGGGACTATTAAAACTTCTTATCAAGGAATTTTGCAAGAAAGTAATGGCGACTTGGTTAGAAAAAAATTGTTGGGAGAGTGATAATGAAAGAACAATTGGAGCTTTTGTTAAAAAGGTTTGAAAAAGCTCAGGAAAAAAAACAACTATGGGAGAGCGACTGGCAAGAGTGTTATGCATATGCTTTTCCGCAAAGAGAGACATCTGTTTTTGAGGGCATGGACAGCGGGATTCATATATATGACGGAACTGCTATTGATGCCGTTGATCAGCTTGCATCTTCTTTGCTTGCAGAGTTAACACCGCCTTGGGCAAAATGGTTTGGGCTTAAAGGTGGGCAAGAGCTAAGTGATGTTGAAAAACAACAAATCTCAAAAACATTAGAGACAACAACTGACGTGATGCTGCAGAACTTTGAGCATTCTAATTTTTCTATTGAAATTCATCAGTGCTATCTTGATTTGATAACGGCAGGAACTGCTTGTTTGTTGTTTGAAGAAGCGCCTGTTGGAGAGGCATCTTGTTTTCATTTTTCTGCAATTCCTTTGTCTCAGATTGCAATTGAAGAAAGTGCAAATGGCAAATTAGACACCACTTTTAGAGCGTGCGATATGAGTGTTGAAAATATTTTATCTAGATTTGGTGAAGTTGCTTTGCCAGATTATGTTTTGGATAGAAAAGAAGATAGAGATTATAAAGTAAAAGTTATTGAGGCGGTGATTCCGCGCAGTGCTTGTCATGGCTCTTGTGGCTATGATTATATTGTGTTTGCAAACTTTGATGGTGAGCTGATATTGATAAAAGATGGAGTGTTTGATCATTCTCCGTTTATTAATTTTAGGTGGCAAAAAGCTCCCGGAGAGGTTTATGGCCGTTCTCCTGTTATGAAGGCTTTGCCAGACATTAAGACTGCAAATAAAGTGGTTGAGTTGGTGTTAAAAAATGCATCAATTGCGGTTACTGGAATTTGGCAGGCTGATGACGATGGGGTTATCAATCCTGCTAATATAAAACTTGTTCCTGGGGCAATTATTCCTAAAGCGGTTGACTCAAAAGGGTTAACTCCTTTGGAGGCTCCGGGCAAGTTTGACATATCACAACTTGTATTAACTGATTTGCGTGCAAGAATTAATCATGCGCTTTTGGCAGATAGCCTTGCGCAGATTAATGCACCTAATATGAGTGCAACAGAGGTCTTGGAGAGAGCATCTCAAATGGCTAGGGTTTTGGGTGCTAGCTTTGGGCGCTTGCAATGTGAACTTTTGACTCCTTTGTTGAAACGTGCATTTAATGTTTTGCGCAGAAGAGGAGAGGTTCATAATTTTGAGATTGATGGCAAGATTGTTGATATTCAATACAAATCCCCATTGGCGCTGGTTCAGGCCAGAAAAGATGTATCTTGCATTGCTGAATGGGTAAATATGGTCTCTGGTTGGGGGCAAGATTCACAGATTGCTGTTAACTATTTTGAGACTGCGAAATGGCTGGGAAAAACACTTAATGTGCCGGCCTCTTTAATCAACGAAAGCTTAGAAATAAATATCTAAGCTTTTTTTATAAGGAAAATTTATGTTTAATAAAAAAGAAAATACAAATCTTTTAGAGCCAACTCAGGTAGTGTCAATGCCTGCTAGCTTTAAGGAATATAATTTGGATTATAAAAGCCCTTTGTTTGAGTCAGATGATGAGGTCTTAGAAAGATTTTATAATGCAGGTTTTAATAATAACCAAGCTCAGCTTGTTTATG
>CAYJIO010000004.1:0-28357 GCA_964370255.1 uncultured Azospirillaceae bacterium | reverse complement strand
GTTTATAAAAAGAGGTGGGGAGAGATTATTCTCAGGGAAAACTAGCAAGCAAAGACGTGTCTTTGCTTGTTTTTTTATGTTATTTTACATTTAACAATATCTCTTCTATAAGACCAACCCATTTGTCTACACCAGCATCAAAATCAATAAACTCATCATCTCTTATCTCAATAATGCAATTCTTTATGCCTTTATCTTGACCATGGATAGCTATTGTGCCTGTGTTGTAGCTTCTGATATCATATGGTTGGTTCTTGCCTATGCACATGCCTGTCGCCTCTAGCTTTCGCAACATACCTTTAATTATATTGCACTCATTAAAATAAAGCAGCCCAGCATGCCAAGGCCGTTTATGGCTATCTGTCATTAGCTGTGGTGTGAAGCTGTGAATTGATAAAATGAAAGGATCTTTTTTGCAACTTGCAATCGCTTGGGCTATTTTTTGATGGTATGGAAAGTAATGTTTTTCTAACCTTTGGTTTTTTTGCCTATCACTTAAGCCAACGTTGCCAGATATTTTAATACCATCACTTTCTTCTAAAATTAATGAAGCTTCGTTTAATCTTCTGTTTAAGTCGCATACTAGTCTTGAGCAAGTGCCTAATACATATTGACAGCTTAGCTTTTTTGCAAGCTTTTGCGTAATCTCTTTACACCCCTTGTCATAGGCTATATGAGTATTTAATTGCTCTTTGCTTAAGCCTAAATTATTTAGCTCTGGGTCTATGAAGTTGGTTGCATGTTCGCAGGTTAATATTATTTCTTTTTCAATCATTATTTATGACTTTTTCAAATTCTCATATTTATCTATTTTTTCTTGAATAATTTTTGCGTTGTTTTTAGATTTTTTTAATCTGGTGTTTAATCTTGCAATCTCTTTTTTTAAGAATGCGTCTTCAATCTCATCAGCAAGAGCGCTTCTGTCTTGAGCATTGCCATACATAGATATATTTTTCATTTGTGCAATTAAATCTTCTTCACAACAATTATTGTTTTTTATTTTTTCTACAAAATATGGCAGCTCATACATAATTTGGCGCGAGTGCTTATATGCGTCAAACTTGTTATCGTGAGTTGAGTATTTTAATTTTAATAAATCAAAAACAATGCCAAGCTCAAACTCATCTTCAACCACAATAAATGGAACGGGGTCTGAAAATCCCTCTAGGTTTATGTGCTTTAAGTATTCTAATAAGTGATAAAAAAAGCCATTGGTGTTAAAGAATACAAATGGTTTTATGGCAATAAGCCCATCTTGCATGGCAACACAGTCATAGGCAAGCTCATCAAGAGTGCCAACTCCTCCTGGAGCAAAAACAACAAAGTCTGCATCTAATAGTTTTTGTTTTCTTTCCTCCAAGGTTTTTGCAATAACAATCTCTTCCATTTGTTCTAGGATTGTATTGCTGTCATAAAGGCTAAGATACTCTTGAGTAGTGATTGCTGCAATTGGAGCTTTTTTTTCTTTTTTATCAAAGGTATCTATAACGCCTTTGGCAATTGCGCCCATAATGCCTTTGTCACCAAAACCAAAGTCAAGCTTTAGGTCTTTTTCTATAATTTTTAGGCCAAGGTTGTATGCATCCTTTACATAAGAATCGTTATGTCCGGGGCGAGAGCCGCCTGCAACAAAAACTCTAAGTCCAGTTTTTTTGTTTTGGCTTTTGAAGTTTTTTATAATTTGCTCTGTCATTTTTTGTAGTCCTCATAAAACTTTTTGACAAACTCATCTAAGCTATCATTGTCAATTGCATCTCTAAGCCCTTTGGTCAAGCGTTGATAATATCTTATGTTGTGCCATGTTAAAAGCATTGTTGCTAAAATCTCGTTTGATTTTTGCAAGTGATGGATATATGCCCTAGAATAATTTGTGCAAAGCGGGCAATCACAACCCTCTTCAACGGGGCTTGCGTCTTCTTTTAGGCTTGCGTTTCTGATGTTTACTGTGCCATATCTGGTAAAAGCTTGAGCAGTTCTGCCTGATCTGGTTGGAATAACACAGTCAAACATATCAACCCCACGCAACACAGCCTCTACGATGTCATCTGGTTTGCCTACTCCCATTAAATATCTGGGTTTGTCTTCTGGGAGCATATCAGGCGCATAGTCTAAGACCTCTAACATTGCCTCTTGCCCCTCACCCACGGCAAGACCGCCCATTGCATAACCATCAAAGCCAATTTCTTTTAAGGCGTCTGCAGATTGTTGTCGCAAATCTTTATATACACTTCCTTGCTGAATGCCAAATAAGCCATAGCCATTTCTGTCAACAAAAGCATCTTTTGAGCGCTTTGCCCAGCGCATTGACATTTCCATTGATTTTTTTGCAACGTCATGAGTTGCTGGATAAGGCGTGCATTCATCAAAACACATTGTTATGTTTGAGTCTAATTTGTGCTGAATTTTCATAGATTCTTCTGGGCTTAAGAAAAACTTTGTGCCGTCAACATGAGACTTGAACGTAACACCTTCTTCTGTAATTTTTCTAAGACCGGCCAAGCTCATAACCTGAAAGCCACCAGAGTCTGTTAGTATTGGTTTATCCCAGTTCATAAACTTATGTAGTCCGCCCATTTTTTCTACCAAATCTGCTCCAGGGCGAAGCATTAAGTGATATGTATTGCCTAATAAAATTTGAGCCCCAGTTTGTGCGACACTTTCTGGCAGCATTGCTTTTACGGTTCCGGCGGTGCCTACTGGCATAAAGGCTGGGGTGTCAACATCTCCGTGTTTGGTTTGCAATCTGCCTCTTCTTGCCTTGCCTTGTTTTTTTATAAGAGTGTATTTTAAACTCATTTTTCTTCTCCAACGTATGAGAGGTGGAAGCTACTTATTACAAAACCATAAGGGTTTTTTATTACATCTGCTTTGTTTACAAAAGGAACTTTTGTAAAGCTGCCTCTTATAACTGCGCGCCAAACGTTTTTTTCAACCTTTTTGTTTTGATAAACGTCATAAGTTACAAACTGAGCTTGCCACAACCCAAAACTAATAGGCTTTACCCATTCTACTAAAACATGTCTATTTAAGCCCTTTAGTCTTTGTGCAGCTGCGTATTTGCGCTCTGTTTCATTAAACTGGTTGTAGACATCTGCAGAAGATAGCCAAAAAAATCTTGAGTTTTCTTGCCAGCGAGTATCGTCCTTTTTTTTGTTTTGAGTTACTAAGTATCTTAGCTTGATATATTCAATAATATATGATTCCGCAATGAGGTCTAGGGCAAGAGCGCTTTTTTCTGCAGGTTGCGTCTGTTCTAAGGTATAAAAATCTTTGTTTAGATGAAAAACCTGTGGTCTTGCAGTTTTTTGGGGGAGCATTACAATAAGCAAAGAGCCAAGAATCATATTAATTGAAATGCTGATTGTGGCAACAATAACAAGCATTCTAGAAGACCATAGGTATCTTCTTTCTGGAAAAGCTCTTGTGTGCACACGCTCTGGATAAAGCCCCAGAGTGTCTGGGCTTTCTTTGTCTTTGTATTTAAATATTGTATAAAAAATATCTTTCATGATTTGATTATAATATATATTAGTTATATAAAAGTAAAGAAAATAAAAAAGGCAGATAAAAATCTGCCTTCTTTTTATTAAATAAGCTAATTATGCTTCAAAAGCTTTTGCTTGTTTTTTTGCTTCTTCTTCTGTTCTTGCAATGTTAATCATAACTTCGCAAGCAACTTCTGGGTGAAGATTTAGCTTAACTTTATAAACGCCTAAGTCTTTGATTGCGTTTTCAAGATAAACTAATTTTCTTTCAACACTATGACCAGCTTCTTTAAGAATTGATGCAATGTCTCTAACACCAACAGAACCATAAAGTTGGCCAGTTTCTGCTGCTTGTCTAATCATTGTTGCAGAAAAGCCTTTTAGTTTTTCTGCTTGCTCAATTGCTTTTTCAAGCAATGCTTTATTACGAGCTTCAATCTCTTTTCTTTGATCTTCAAAAACTTTAAGATTTGCTTCTGTTGCTCTTAAGGCTTTTTGTTGTGGCAATAAATAGTTTCTTGCAAAGCCAGTTTTAACAACAACTTTGTCACCCATTTTGCCTAATTTATCAATTGATTCTAATAAAATAACTTCCATAATATCTCTCCTTATTCGCCAACAAATGGTAACAAAGCAATAATTCTAGCTCTTTTGATAGCTGTTGCTAATTCTCTTTGTTTTTTGGTTGATACAGATGAAATTCTTGATGGAATCATTTTGCCTTTTTCAGAGATGAATTTTTGCAATAATTTAACGTCTTTATAATCAATTTTAAGACCGTTTTCGCCTGAAAAAGGGCAAGATTTTCTTTTTGAAAAAGTTTGTTTAGCCATTATGCTTCTCCTTCTGTAGCTTCTACATCAGCTTTTTGGTTAGAACCCATTGGCTCGCCAAATGCTTCAACCTTTACGGTTAAATATCTGATGATGTCTTCATTAACTCTGATGTTTCTTTCATACTCCATAACAAAAGTTGTTGGAGCGTCAATGTTTAATAAAACGTAATGACCTTTTCTATTTTTTTTGATGCGATAAGCAAGATTTTTTAAACCCCAGTTATCAACTCTTTTAACTTCGCCACCTAGGTTTGCAACAATTGTTGACAAGCCTTCAACGATAGTGTTTACTTGGGCTGCTCCCAAGTCTTGACGTGCGATAATCACACTTTCATACAATGCCATATTAAAATCTCCTTTTGGTTATTATAGCATAAACTTTTTTTGCTAAATAGCCTGCGAGTCCCCCCACAAGCAAGGTTAACGAGGCTTAACATACACAGTTTTTTTTATTTGTAAAGAAAAAAAAGTCCTTTACAATTTTAATCTAATTGTATATCTTTTTGTCAAGCAAGATGATAACTTGCCTGAGGTTGGTAGCCTCTTTATACGTGTCCTTTCGCAAAGACAATAAAAGTGCGACATTCCAGTTTTTATGGCTGGAAGGTTGCCCAATACGCTTTTAGCCAATAAGCGACACTATTCGTATAAGTAGTTACCACTTCCAGTCGCCCCTCATCAAGGCGATTATTTTTATCTTAAAAGGAAGTTATAATGAGAAAAACCATATCAGTAATATTAATATTATCACAATGCGCTTGCTCTTTTTTTGTGCCATCAAGACAAACCCTTTCTATAACCTCATCTGAAAATGATGCGAAGATATATGTAAACGGTGATTACATTGGCAAAGGAAACGTCAAAACAAAAGTATCAAGAGATGAAGATGTATCAATTGTTGCAAAAAAAGCCGGCTATAGCTCTTATCCAAAAGAGATTGACACAAAAATCAGCATGACAGGAATGCTAGACTTTGTTGGTGGATTCTTTTTGTTAATTCCATTTTTGGGATTAACCTCTTCTGGCGCTTGGAGCTTGGAGCAAACAAACGTGAGTGTTGTTTTAGAAAAAAAGTAACTTGCTTGTCATAGATAAGTGAAAACCGCTAAACCTCTCTGCCCTTATGTTATACCATATTCGAATAACGGTATTCGAATATGGTATAATTGTTGCTATAATCTAAAATGTAACAACTCGAAATATATAAGATGTAATGAATCAAAAAACCTAAGTTGTAATAACTCAAAAATATGTTTGACTTCAAAAAAAAACTTTATATACTGAACAAACTATGAACATTTTTGATTTAGAAGAACCTGAAGACACAGTATCACAATTAACCAAAGTCAACACGCCTTGGCTAGATGAACTAAACCCAGAGCAACGTCAAGCAGTTGAGGCTATTGACGGCCCTGTATTGGTTTTGTCTGGTGCGGGCACTGGCAAGACAAAAGTTTTGACCACTCGCCTTGCGCACATATTGGCACTTAGAAAAGCAAACCCCTATGAATGCTTTGTTGTAACTTTTACAAACAAGGCCGCAAAAGAGATGAAAGAGCGCGTGTTTAATATTATAGGCGATGCCGCGTCTTCTGTTTGGCTTGGCACTTTTCATGGGCTTTGTGTTAAGATTTTGCGTTCTCATGCCGAGGTTGTGGGGCTTAAGAGCAATTTTACAATACTTGACGACAGTGATCAGAAAAGAGTTATTAAACAAATTGAGGAAGACTTGGGGCTGGATACTCAGAAGTTTCCACCACAAACTTTTTTAGATATTATCTCTAGGTGGAAAGACAAAGGGTTGACGGTTGAGAAAGTCAACTCAAAAAATGACACAGCACGCCTTATTTATCAGCGTTATCAACAAAGGCTGTTGGAGCTAAATTGCGTAGACTTTGGCGACCTTATATTATATGTGCTCGAGATTTTGATGAAACACTCTGATATTTTGGAATATTATCAAAACAAATTTAAGTATATTATGGTTGACGAGTATCAAGACACAAACGTAACCCAATATTTGCTTTTGCGTTTATTGTCACAAAAATCTAGAAACATTTGCTGTGTGGGTGATGATGACCAATCTATATATTCTTGGCGAGGGGCTGAGGTTGAAAACATCTTGCGATTTGAAAAAGATTTTCCTGAAGCACGTGTTGTGAGGTTGGAGCGCAATTATCGCTCTACTGCAAACATCTTAAACGCAGCATCACACTTAATTAAAAACAACACAGGGCGCTTGGGCAAAGGTTTGTATGTTGCAGAAAACTCCCCTGCAATTACTGCAAGTAATCATAAAATTAAAGTCGTTTCTACATATTCTGGCTCTGATGAAGCAAGATATATTGTCGAAGAAATTGAGGCGATGGCAAGAGCTGGAGTGCGCTATGCCAGACAAGCTGTTTTGGTTAGAACTGGCTTTCAGACCCGTGAGTTTGAAGAAAAGTTTATTGCAAACGCAATTCCTTATCAAGTTATTGGGGGGCCAAAGTTCTATGAACGCCAAGAGATTAGAGATGCTCTTGCATATTTTAGAGTTGTGCTTCAGCCATCTGATGACTTGGCATTTGAACGCATTATAAATAAGCCCGCCCGCTCATTAGGCGACAAGTCTATTGAAAAGATTAAAGAAGTTGCAAGAGAAAAACATATATCTATGTTTGAGGCTGCAAAAATTGTTGAGCTCAAAGGCAAGGCGGGAATTAATCTTGCAAGCCTTATGGCAGACTTTGCTATTTGGCAAGCAAATTTATCAAACATAAAGCCAGATGCCTTGGCAGAGATGATATTAGATGATAGCGGATATATTGCGATGCTAAAGGCAGATAAATCAGCAGAAGCTCCAGGGCGTTTGGAGAACTTGCGAGAGCTTATAAACGTGTTGTCTGATGATGAGCAATATCCTGACTTGGCTACGTTTTTGGAGCACGTTGCGTTGGTTATTGACAAAGATGACGCCAATGATTATGACAGAGTTTTATTAATCACATTGCATTCTGCAAAAGGGCTTGAATTTGATGTGGTGTTCCTCCCTGGGTGGGAAGAAGGGTTGTTTCCGCATCAGCGCAGTTTGGACGAGAGCGGCTCAGAAGGACTGGAAGAAGAACGCCGTTTGGCCTATGTTGCCATAACAAGAGCCAAGAGAAAATTATATATAATGGCTGCACAAAGTCGTCGCATCTTTGGGCAATGGCAAAACAATATGCCCTCAAGATTCTTAAATGAGCTTCCTCTTGAAAATATTGAGATAATCAATAACTCATATTTTAAGGGATATAGATAATCTTAATAGTTATCTGGAAGATCGTTTTCTAATAAAATTACTTTCTTTTTGTCTGTCTTTAAGGCATAGGCAAAAGAGAGTGCCTCTTGCAAATTGTTTGCAACAAAAACATTTTTATACTTTTGTTTTTCTATCCCGTCAAAAATTGGTTTTGTTTGTTTTTGCCCAACCAAAATAATATAATCGCAAGCTTTTGTTGCAAGCCTGCCAAGCTCAAAGTTCTCTTTGTATTCACTACTGCCTAGCTCCACCATCCCTGGGGTGATTAAGATTTTATAATCGTCAAACATTTTAAGAGTTTCTAGTGCTTGTTTGGCGCCCATTGGGTTTGAGTTAAATGCATCATCAATAATGGTTATGCCATCTCTTTTTATAAGCTCCATTCTGTGAGGCACGGGCTCTATTTTTTTGACATAGGGCTTTAGTTTTTCTAGCTCTATGCCCATTTTGTGACAAACAGCAATTGCGCCAACTATATTAACCACGTTATGAAGACCAATTAGTTGAGTATTAAACTCAACACCATTTACCTCAAAGCTTGTGCCTTTTAGAGATGTCTTTATGTTTTTTGCAACATAATCATTATCCTTATTAATGCCATAGGTAACAACCTTTCTTTTTGGCATATTAGCTTTGATAATATCATTATCGCCATTAACAAAGGCAATACCGTTTTTGGGCAAGGCGTTTAACAGCTCATATTTGGTTTTTATAATGTTTTTGATATTCTTAAAGCTTTCTAAGTGTTGTTCTCCAAGTGATGTTATAATGCCAAATTGTGGTTTTACAATATCGCAAATTTCTTTGATATCGCCAATATTTTTGGCGCCCATCTCACAAACAAAAACCTCATCTGTGGCGCGCATTTTTTGGCGCACAGTCAAGACCACTCCCATCGGAGTATTATAGCTTTCTGGTGTTGCGATTGAATTATAATGCGCTTTTAGTAATGTGTTTAGATAAAACTTGACGCTTGTTTTGCCGTAGCTTCCTGTTATGCCTATTACCTTTATATTGCTCATTGACTGCAATATTTTTTTTGCATCATTTATATAATATTTTTTTATTGCTTTTTCTATTGGCTGATTGATTGCGTTGGCAAGCAAAATAACAAACATAGATAATAAAAAGCCAAGCCAGCAAGATAATGCCAACAAAATTGTTGTGGTTATTAAAAGCCTTTTAATTCTTGGCGTATATGCAAGTGGCTTTTTGGCTTTTTTAATTGGGAGCGGAAGCAAAAATAAAACAGTTTTGAAGACATTTTTTTTATACCACATAATTTGTTCTTTGGCTTTGTAGCCATTAAGCTGAAAAATATGAATAAACTTTATGCTTGCAAAAATGCCTAGTGCTAAAAATATTAAGGTCATTTATTTAATCTCCTCTTTATGGATACCCCGATCAAGTCGGGGTATGACAGGTTGTTGGGGAATATCCAAAAATGATGATATAACTTTGTTAAAAATAAACTGAGAGTCTAAAAATGAATAATGCCCACCCTCTAAAACAACAAGCCCAGAGCCCTTAATATGTTTTTCCATTAATTGTCCGTCTGCAAGCGGGGTTGCGGTGTCGTTTTTTCCCCAAACTAAAAGTGTTTCTGGCTTTATGTTTTTAAGCAGTGGGGTTAGGTCTTCATTTACGGACTTGACTAATGTTTGCTTCATAATTGGGCTTGCATTATTATAATCACTAGAGCCCATTTTGTTGCGCAATTTTGCAACCAAAGTGTTTGGCAACAGGTGTTTTAAGAGTTTGAAAGCCCCTACTCTAACTTTATATTTTAGTTTTCTTTTTGGCTTTATGCCTGCTGCGTCTATTAAAACTATTTTTGCAATGTCAAAGTCTTGTTTTTTGCTTGCCATCTTTATTATTATTCTGCCACCATAAGAGTGGCCGATTAAAATTACTTTTTTTGCCTTAAAGCTTTTTATAAAATCAACAGCAAAATTAACATAATCATCAACGCACCAAGGTTGTTTTGGCTCGCAAGAACCACCAAAACCTGGAAGGTCTGGAGCTATTACTCTGTATTTTTTGGCAAGCAAATTTATGGTATTATCAAATACCTCTATTGAAGAGCCCCAGCCGTGCAAGATAAAGACAAAATCGCCACTGCCTTGATCTTTATAATTGATGTTTAAGTTGTTAACTTTCATTTTTCTTCCTTGATATTGCCAAAGCATTTTATTACAATGGGCTTAAAATAATATTAATAAGGAAAAAAATATGAAAATTAAAGTAGCGGTTTTATTTGGTGGCAAGTCTGTTGAGCATGAGGTTTCTATTATATCTGCACTTCAGGCGATTGAAAGTATAGATAAAGACAAATATCAAGTAATCCCTATTTATATTACCAAAGAAAATGATTTTTATTATGGCAAGGGAATTGGCAATATTGAAGAATATAAAAACATTAAAAACTTGCTTGCAAAGTCTTCTCAAATTACTTTTGTTAATAGTGGGGGCAAGCACTATATTGCAAAAGCAAGCAAAGGCTTTTTTGGCAAAACGCTAATTGAGAGCGTTGACGTTGCTTTTCCTATCACTCATGGCACAAATGTAGAAGATGGTGCGTTACAGGGATACTTAAAAACATTATCTATTCCTTTTGTTGGTTGTGATGTGCTTTCATCTGCTATTGGAATGGATAAGTTTGTGATGAAGGTAATGTTAAAGCATGGTGGGATACCCGTCTTAGATGCCTTAAGATTTATCTCAACAGATTATGAAAACCCAAAAGAAGTTATTAAACAAATTGAAAAAGCATTTGGATATCCTGTTATTGTAAAACCTGTTAACTTAGGCTCTTCTGTTGGGATATCAAAAGCAAAAGACAAAGAAAGCTTAGAAGAAGCTCTTGATTTGGCATTTAAGTTTGCAGACACCGTCTTGGTTGAAAGAGCTGTTGAGAACTTAAGAGAAATTAACTGCTCTGTTGTTGGGGATAAGTTTGAGGCAGAGGCTTCTGTCTTAGAAGAGCCTGTAATGAGCAAAGAGATTTTGAGCTATAAAGACAAATATATGTCTGAGGGCTCAAAAAAATCTGGTGGAGGAATGGCAAGTTTGTCAAGAATAATCCCAGCTAAGTTGGATAAAAAAACCACACAAAAAATTCAAGAAATTGCGGTTAGTTCGTTTCAGTATTTGGGCTGTGCCGGTGTTTGTAGAATTGACTTTTTGATAGACAATAAAACAGGTGAGATTTTCTTTAATGAAATTAATACTATCCCCGGGTCTTTGTCTTTTTATTTATGGGATAAAACAAATGTAAAATATAAAGATTTGTTATCAAGGCTGATTAATTTGGCACTAAAAAGGCAGCGTGCTGAAGAAAATGTTACGTATTCTTTTGAGACAAACATTTTGGATAAAACCAGCTTTAAGGGTGGGGTTAAAGGCTCTAAAGGATGCAAGTGCTAGAAGCGATAGAAAAACAATGCAGAAATTGCAAAAAGTGTGAGCTTTATAAAACCAGAAAAAACGTTGTGTTTTCTGGTGGCACACCTAACAATACAATAATGCTTATTGGCGAAGCTCCTGGGGCAAATGAGGATGAAGCAGGAGAGCCTTTTGTTGGGCGTTCTGGCAAGCTTTTAGACTCTCTTTTGGCAGAGGTTGGTATTTATAGAGAAGAAAACTTATACATTACAAACACAATAAAATGCCGCCCGCCAGAAAACCGTAATCCAAATGATAAAGAGCTAGAATCGTGTGCGGAGTTCTTAAATGAGCAGATAAAAATTCTAAATCCAAAAGTTATTTTGCTGTGTGGAAAAGTTGCTGTAACAAGAATTTTGGGCACTAAAGAGCCTATATCAAAAATAAGAGGAAAATGGTTTGATTATAACGGCTCAAAAGTAATGCCTTTGTTTCATCCCGCATATTTATTGCGCTCTCCGTCTTCTGAAGAAGGAAAGCCAAAGTGGCTTATGAGAAAAGACTTAAAAGAAGTAAAAAAGAAAATAACACCTGCTTAGAGGTGTTAGAGCCTTTCACGATAAGATAGGCTCTTTTTTTTGACATCTTGTTTGATTATTTAAGTTATGACAAGTTGATTGCAACAACCTTGTGAATTGAGCTTAAGTTTGAGTTGTCTATCTCTACTCTTTCATCTGGGTTGTAGCACTTGCCATATAGCTTGCCGTTTTCTTCTTCTCTGATGCAAAGAACTTTTGCTTCATCTGGCTTGATAAAATAAACGGCCAAATCTCCTGCGCCAACCATTTCCATAGGGTTTACAAACAATACTGAACGCGTTGGCAAAACTGAACCCAAGCGACGTGTGCAAAGATTTATGGCATAAGCCTCTTTTTTGTTATATAGCTGAGAAGGTCTGTGAACTCTTCTGGTTTCATTTTCAAAATCCACCATTATGTTGCCATCAGCTCCGGCTGTGCCGTGAACTGGCATTTTAAGCCCGTCTGCATGTGTTTCTCCAAACACAGACACAGCGCCTCTTGGAGTTGACAATAGTTTATATTTTGCGTCATTTCTTTGCAAAATGTCTTCAAGAGAGCCTGTTTGCTCTAGCTCTTTTATTCTTTTTTTAAGGTCATCTAATGGCATTGACAATGCTTTTGCCATGTTTTTATACTCTTTGTCAGAAACCTCACGTTGCCCCATCTCTATTCTGTGATAAACAGACAAAGTCATATCAGAGCTTTCTGCAACTTCTATTAGAGTCAGGCCTTTTTCAAGCCTAATTTGACGAAGGCCTGCGCCAAGAGTTTTTAACCCTGCTTTTTCATTAACTTTAGAACGTCTGTCTTGCTCACGGCGCCATGCTTGAACGATTTCTGAGTCTGAGTTTTGTTCATTTATAAATAGGTCTTGCAATGGGCAATCTAAAAACTCTGCAATTCTAACCAATTGGTCTTGATCTACACGACGATATCCTTTTTCTATTTTTGAGATAGCTGATAGAGAAAGTGCCAAGTGATCTGCAATCTCTTGCATTGATTTGCCTCTTAAACGTCTATACATCCTGATTTGATTTGGGAAAATAATTTCTTCCATATTTTTAGAATCCTTATTTTGTTAATTTTGTTGTATAATATATTTAGGCTTGTAAAAAAGCAAGACAAAAATTGAAAAAAATAATAAGTATATTTTTTTAAGAAAAACTAAAAATAATTATTGACAAGTTGATAAAAATATAAGAAAAGATGTTTGTTGCTCTTTTGGAAGGGTGGCAGAGCGGTCAAATGCAACGGACTGTAAATCCGTCGACTTAGTCTACGAAGGTTCGAATCCTTCCCCTTCCACCATCAACTACTTTGGTTTGCGGGTGTAGCTCAATGGTAGAGCAGAAGCCTTCCAAGCTTATGACGAGGGTTCGATTCCCTTCACCCGCTCCATTAAATTAAAAACCTCCCTCCTAGGGAGATTTTTTATTTAATGTCGGGAAAAGGGAAGAGAACCCGTAGGGGCTGCTAAGCAATAAAAGGTCTGGGAGACCTTTTATGTCTGCAAAGCCAACGTAACATCTTGGCAAGACGAGCCATTGCTGACAAGCAGGCGAGTTGAGACTAGATGCCGTTGAAGTGTTTTTTTTGCAAAAAAAAAAAAAACGCCTTCACCCGCTCCATTAAATCACCAACCGCCTTATGGCGGTTTTGTTATATGTAAAAGCGCTTTACTTTTAAATAAACTTGTGCTACTTGTGGCTTACAAATAACAAATTATATTCACATTAAAATTTTTTATAGTATGAATGAGTATGCAAGAAATCAGATTTTTTGTTATGTTTTGGGAGTAATCCTGAGTTCTGCATTATCTAACGCGCTTGAGTGCGAAGCTTATTTTATTTCCACTTTAATATTTATTGCTATAATGGGTTTTGCTTTTCTTATATTGCATGAGCAAAATGGCAATGACAACAAAAAGTAAAGTAAAGAGACTAAAAAAAACACTGCAGATTGTTGCAGTGTTTTTTTGCTTAGAGCTTTTTGCGATTAAATCTCGCCTATATACATACCCATAGTTTTTGCTGCGGTTACATAGCTAGAGTTTAAGTCAACAGAAGTTGTTGATTTGCAAACGTAGCAAGATTCTGCATCATTTGCTGAGGTGCTGCCACCATTTAAGACATCTTTTATGTCAAACTCAACGACTCTGCCGTCTCTCCAAGCAACCATCATATCTGTTTTTCCGGCCTCTAAAAGCTCAACAGCTCTTGCGCCAAACATTGCAGCCAAAGCCTTGTCAAAAGTGGTTGGCTTGCCAGCTCTTTGAATATGACCCAAAACATTAACCCTTGTTTGGAATAAATTTGTTCTTTTGCTGATTTCTGCTTCTATATAATCACCAATACCGCCATTAATTGGGGCGCCAATTGCATTAACTTTGTTTGTAATTCTCTCCCCAGCTTCTGTTCTGATACCTTCTGATACGACAATTACTGTATGGTCTTTGCCAGAAGCTTTAACTTCTTCTAACTTGCTTATAATACCATCAATTGTGTATGGAATTTCTGGAATAAGGCAAATGTCTGCTTGAGCAGCTACTGCTGACTGAATAGCCAAATGCCCAACGTCTCTGCCCATAACTTCTGCAACGATTGCTCTTTTGTGTGAGCGCGCAGTATAGTTTAAGGCCTCAAGCGCGTCTGTAACAACCTGACAAGCTGAGTTAAAACCAACAGAAACTTCTGTTAGTGGTGTGTCGTTGTCCATTGTTTTTGGAATACCAATCATTTTAACATTGCTATCTGAGCAATATTTGCCAACAATTCCCATAGAGCCGTCACCACCAACAACAATAACAGCGTCTAAGCCAAGTGATTTTACGCTTTCTCCAAAAATTCTGGCTCTTTCTTTGAGTTGTTCTGGGGTTGCACCTTTGTTAATTGAGCCCAAGTATGACCCTGGCATATCAACCCATGGGGTGTTTGAAAAGTTTTCTACCGTTAAAATCTCATAATTTAAGGGTAGAGATGTTAGACCATCTGTTCCGTCTTTAATGCCATATACTTGCCAACCTAGTTTTGTTGCTGAGCGCACAACTGAAGATATTGTTGCGTTTAATCCAGAACAATCACCACCTGATGTTAAAATTGCAATTTTTTTCATAAAAACTCCTTGTATATTTTTTAAAATTGTGATATACTTAATGTGAATTTAATAAAAAGAAAAGAAAAAAATTCATTTTTTCCTAAAATATTTTACTTTAAGAGGATAATTTATATGAAAAATAAAGCCAATTTAGATTTGTTAACCACAAAACTTTGCGAGCTTAAGCTTGAAGAAAGACACCTTTGCTATGATATTAAAAGTCTGGTTAACAAAAAAGAGCCTGTTGACTTTTTTGCAGCAAAAAAATTGACCTCTCAAAGAAAAGATCTGCAAAAAAATATTAAAAGTGTGCAAGCAAAAATTATGCCTAATATAATAGCATAACACAACAATCTAAAAATGGCACAGAAATTGCATTAATCTCCTTGAAATATTTAAGGAGATTTTTTTATGGCTATTTCATCTTTTATTGCATCAATTTCTGGCATGGACGCTCAGTCTCATGCTATGGGGCAAGTTTCTACAAACATTGCAAACGTAACTACGGTCGGCTATAAACCAACTGAGACAATGTTTTATACGATGCTTGGATCTGAGCCCGCAGTAAAAAGTAATAGCGTTAATATGGATAGCACAGTTAGAGCTGATGTAAATGGTGTTGGATATTATGACAGAACACACGTTGAGCTAAAGGGCGACATTGCTCAAACAGGCAACAACTTTGATGTTGCTCTTGATGCAACCAATGCTTTTTTTGTAGTAGAAGATGACTACGGGCAAGACTTTTATACAAAAGCAGGTAATTTTGGCATGAGCCATGAAGATGGAAACACATATCTAACATCTGGAACAGGGCTTAAGGTTCAAGGCTACCAATACCTTGGCGAGGCGGGATTTTCTGCTGCTTATGAAGATATTATTGTAAACATAAAAGAAGAGATGCCCTCAACACCTACATCAGAGCTAACAATAACCGCAAACGTCCCTGCAAGCGATGTCGAATCGAGTGCTTATAGCATGACTTTTTATGGGCCGAACAATGACGGAGAGACAGTTACAATGCTTTGGACCAAAGCAACTGATCAGTTAAATGCTTGGGATGTTAGTTTTTCAACAGCAGAGGGAAGCGTTACGACACCGCCTCAAAGAGTGAACTTTGGTGCTGACGGAACAGACCCTGTGCCAACATCACTTGATGTTGCGTTGGACTGGAACGAATCCGCTGGTGGTGGTAGCAACTCAGTTTCTGTTGATATATCTACAATGACGCAATTTGCTGGATCTTCTGGAATTGTAACAACAAGGCAAGATGGCGCGGAGTCTGGCACACTTACAAACGCATATATTGATGAAAGCGGCATAATTCAAGCGCAATACTCAAACAAAAAGACAACCCCTATTGCACAAATTGCTGTTGTTGGATTTGGCGCCCCTGGCAACCTTATTTCTGAAACGGGAACACTATTTTCTGCAACACAGGCTGCAGGAGAAATATATAATATAAACACAGGCGGCCTTGATTCTATAATCAGAACGCAAGCACTTGAGCAATCTGCCGTTAACGTTGAGGAGGAGTTTTCAAAGCTTGTGGTTGTGCAACAAGCATATTCAATGAATACACAAAGCTTTACGGTTAATAATGAAATGATACAAAACGTGGTTGATCTTAAAAGCTAGTTTTTATTCTTCAAAAGTAAGATAAACATATAAGCCCAACGGAGATGGCTTTTTTATTGAAATGTCAAAAGCGACTTTGTCTTCTGCAAAAACATATTCTTCTTTTATTGTGTGAACTTGCTTTTGGAGCTCATAAGCATCTTTGTTTAATAAAGATGCAACAATAGGGGGGATTTTTATTGCAGAATCGGTTTCGTTTGAGATGTAACCTTTTATCCCTAAATAGTTTATACCGTCATTTATGTAGTCATATTTTGTTACGTTTACAAACTCTAAGCCACTTCCTTTTACGACTGACTTTATGCCTATTGCAGAATATATGCCTTCTGCTTTTGGAAAAGCTCTTGTTATCTCATAACGATAATAATTTAAGCTCAACAACACGACGACAAGAAAAGATAGCAAATAAAAAGCTTTATTCTGCGCGGTTGTCCAACCAAGCATCTCTGAAAAACTTTTGTCGTCTTGCGCTTCTTGATTTTCTTCATAATTCTTAAGGCTTTTATCTAGCCTTTGAAACATTTCATCAACGTCTTTGTTAACCTCAACCTCTTGAGGAACAGGCTCTTTTTGTGAAGGCTTATCTTCTTCTGATGGCAAAGTGTCTTTACTTATATTTGCGTCGAGAGAAAAGACATGCTTGCACTTTGCACAACGAAAGCGTTTGCTTATAATGTCTTGATTGTCAACATTCAAGCCATATTGTGTTTGGCAATTTGGGCACTGTATCTCTATCATCTCAACCACCTTATAAGAGACGAGCACTGCTCTTGCGTCATCCCTTTAACTCTGCATCTATTAACCTCTATATTGGGGATGCTGTCCATTGTATAACAACCATCACCTAAAAGTGCATAGTCAACGTATGTGGACTGATTTGGCACAATGTCAGAAAAACTTAATGACGTTGACATTTGAGGCCAAGAAAGCTTTACATCTAAAGATGTTATATTTTGACTAAGGTTTGTTAATATTATAAAACGCATTCTACAAGAAGTGTTGCTTGAGAATCGCAGTATTTTGAAGTTTTCCATCCTAAGTGCTATAATCTCAGACGGACCATCTTGAGGCTCGCCTTCTTTATATACGCGCCTTATTTTTGCGCCACTGCCTGTTGGCTGATTGGTAGGGGCAACTTTTTGGGGAGTAGTGCCTTGTTTTTGTGGCACTTGCGTTTCTTTTTGCAGAGATTGCTTCTTTTGCTCAGGGAGATTTATCTTTGTTGGGACGCCCATATCTTCTTCAAAAGATTGAGCAAGTCCTACAGAAGAAAAGCACAACAAAAAAAACAGAACTGCAAAAACTTTTTTCATATTACATCGATTCAAGAACTTTATTAAGCTCTTCAACAGACTTTATGTTTTGATTATAAAGCTCATCAATATCTGCAAGATCTTTTTCAATCAAGCTTTTTTGCTTGGCTTTTTTTGCGTCATAGTTCTCATCACTAAACTCTGTATAATATTCTGGAGAACTGGCATCTACTAAAACAAAAGAGCTTTTGCAGTTTGTGTCTGCTTTTGATGAAGTCTTTTTATTATTAGCCGCATCTTCTGAGACAAAGCGACAGGTTTTTACAGACACTTCTGCTGGTTCTAATAATAAGAAGCATTTGTCTGTTACGACCTCTTGAGTTATTTTTATTTGTTTTTTTGAAGGTATTGCGTTTATTGTAACTTCTGATGTTAGGGTTGTTCTTTCAAGATCTTTGGTTTTTGAATAACCTCTTGCCAAAACATTTTTGGATTTTTGGCTTGCCTTTTTTTCTGCCTCTATGGCTTTTATGGCAGCTTCATCAATCCACTTAAGAGTGAAAACAGTATTGCTTAAGTCTTTATCTGTGCGATTATAAATAGTAAGGTTGTATTTGCACGATGTGGTTTGAGCCACCTCATCTTTGTTAGGAACAACATCTGAAAGTTTTATTATAATTGAGTCTTGCGATGGGGACTGCGCAAACGCGTTGAAAGCAAACAGTGAAAACAGGGTTATAAATTTTTTCATATATTTTTCCTCTATAAAAAATCGTTATGAAAGTAAGAATAAAACAAAAATATTAAAAAATAAATAAGAAATATGGTTTTAATCACATTTTATTAAAAAATCCCATAATTTTGCTTTTTGGGCTGGATTGGACAGCAAGTATGATATTGAAAAACTAGGAATAACTTTTATATTATCGCCTTTTTGGCTTTGATATAATATGGGAGCCTCTCTTAACTGAGCTATTGTTTTATCTGAGCTTGATAACATTTTTGAAACATCTGCCCCAAAGGCATATATTTTTTGTGGATTAACAAGATTAATCTGTTTTTCTAGAAATGGTTTGCAAATATTTGCCTCTAGGGAGGTAGGCGCTCTATTTCCGGGGGCTCTCCATGGCAAAAAAGTTGCAAAGAAACAATCATCTTCATTTATTTTCATTGCTTTTAGAAAGTTTTTTATAAATACCCCACTTGAGCCGCTTAAGATTTTTCCTGATCTTTCGTCATCGTTATCTGGAGCGTCTATTATTATCATATATTTTGCGACATGATTTCCTTTGCCTATAATGGTATGACTTGTATTTTGCCTTAAGGAACAAGCGTCAAAAGACTTCATTTTTTCAAAAATGTCTTCAAGGCTTGTTGCACGAAGAGATATTTCCTTGGCAAGCTCAACACCGTTTATGCCTATTGGGCTATGTTTTTTTTCTGTTGTTTTGCTTGGTTTTTTTGCGTTTAAGTCAAATGGGGTGTCTGAGGCTATGTCAGTTATCCCACTTAAAATATAAAAGTCTAAAATTTCCTTTGCATTTTTCATAAAGAGACTTTACTATCTATATAATAATCTGGCAAGTTTAAAAGGTGATTTAATGAAAAAAAACATATTACTCTTGGGTGCTGCAATTTGTGTTATAACTTTTTGCGCGTGCCAAAACAATTCTTATAAAGGCAAAGATTTACCTAATGATGCCTATATCAAGCAAACAAAGTCTGGGGCTTATTTGGCTGGGAGAGTTGCACATATTAGAAAAGATTTTGGCAATGCAGCAAAATATTATGCAAAGACTGTTGATATGGACTCTGAAAATAAACAGCTTTTATCTCAGCTTTATATTATTTATACATCAAATGGCGATTTGCAAAACGCATCTAAATATGCAAAAAGGCTAAAAGAAAAAGGTGATGACAGCGATTTCTTAAACACCATCATTGCAGTTGATGAGATAAAAGAAAAAAAATATCAAGAAGTTATTAAAAATCTGTCTTCTTCTCAAGTTCCTATTTATAAACAATTTATAAACCCGTTGATTTTGGCTTGGGCATATGCTGGTGAGAATGACATTGAAAAAGCAGTTGCAAACCTTAAGCCTTTGATGCAAGAGCCTAGCTTTGAGCCTTTATATAAGTTTCAGCTTGCTTTGATATATGATTATTTTAATGAAGATGAAAAAACTTTAGAGTATTTTAATGAGATTGCTTTGTCTAACAAGCAAAATTTATCTTTTAGGGCTTTACAACTAATATCAAACTTTTATTTAAGACAAGGTGAAAAACAAAAAGCAATAGACCTTGTGTCTATGTATGGAAATGATGAGCTTTTTTCTCCGATGCTTAAAAGACTTTTGGACAACATAAAAAAACAAAAAGGAGCTCCAAAAAAAGAAATTGATACTCCGTCAAAAGGTTTGGCAGAAAGCTTGTTTTCAATTGCAGCAACAATTAGGGCTGAGGGACAAAATGCGGACTTGGCGCATCTTTTTGCATCGATGTCAATATATTCAAACCCTGATTATGACTTGGCAAAGCTTTTGCTTGCAGATGTTTTTGAAGAAAGGGGTATGAATGAGCAAGCAATTGATATTTATGACTCAATTAATAAAGACTCTCAAACCTATGATATTGTTTTAATGAAAAAAGCAAAAATCTATTCTGATATAAAAGAATATAAAAAAGCACAAAATAACCTTGAAGAATTAATTAAGCTTGGAGCTAAAAACACAGAAGTATATCTTAATCTTGGCGACGCTCTTAAAAGACAAAAGAAATACAAGGAATCGATAAAAGCTTTTAATAAAGCTTTTGCAGAAATTAAAAAAGTTGGCCCAGAGCATTGGGTTTTATATTATTCTACTGGGGTTAGTTATGAAAAAAACAAAGAGCTGGAAAAAGCAGAAGATATGTTATTAAAAGCACTTAGCTTAAGCAATGACCATTATCTTGTGCAAAATTATTTGGGTTATGTGTGGATCTATAATGAAAAGAACACAGACAAAGCCTTTGCTCTTATTGTTGATGCATATAGACAAGCACCAAATGATGGCAATATTGTTGACTCACTTGGGTTTGCTTTTTATAAGCTTGGATTTTATGACAAAGCAATTGCTTATTTGGAAGATGCAGCACTACTTGAGCCAAACAATCCTTTAATTTTAGAACATTTGGGAGATGCTTATTTTATGGGGGGCAGAAAAATTGAAGCTGCATATCAATGGAGACAAGCATTGTTATTAAATGATGGCGAGGACGAAGATTTTAACCCTGAAGTGGTTGAGCTCAAGATTAAAGAAGGGTTAAATCATAGCCCTATAAAAATTGAAGATGAAGCTTTTGTTTTGGATAAAATAAAAGAGCTTGAAGAATAGGATATAACAATTTGTAAAAGAGCTTTGTTGGGCAACAAATAAAGCTCTTTTTTGTATTTTTATTAACCCAAAAAACGCATTATTTTTGAGATGTCTTTTCTGGGAGTTGGGGCTGGAGCTTCATCTGGGTAGCCATATGTAATAACTGCTGCAACAGTTTCTTCTTGTGGTAGTTGAGCAATGTCTGCCATAACTTTATCATCTATAACACCAAATATGCAAGTACCTACGCCTTTGGCAGCAGCAGCTAGGCAAAACTGATGACAGGCGATGCCTGCGTCAAAAACCTCCCAAGAGTTTGTTTTTGTTGTGGCATAATCTGTATCATTAAACTTGCCAGACTTGCCTTGAACAAAACTAAGCACGCAAACGCCTTTTGTGTTTTGTAATGTTTTTATGTTATATGCAAAGCCCATAACGCCTTCATCTGCAACACGCTTGATTAAAGCCTCGTCATCAATAAGTGTGTATCTTGCAATCTGAAAGTTTGCCCAAGAAGGAGCCCATTTTGAAAGCTCAATAATTTCTTCCATCAACTTTCTATCTACTTTTTGTTGCTTGTATTTTCTGACAGATCTTCTGTCTTTTAATAAGTCAATTGCATTCATCTTGTGCTCCTTTTTTATCTTACTAATGGTTTGTATTTTATTTTGTGCGGGTTTATTGAATCCGCACCCAAACGACGAACTTTATCTTTTTCATATTCTTCAAAGTTGCCCTCAAACCACACAACTTGGCTGTCTCCTTCATAAGCCAAAATGTGTGTTGCCAAGCGGTCTAAGAACCATCTATCATGCGAGGTTACAAACACACAACCTGGGTAGTTCATAATACCTTCTTCTAATGAGCGCAATGTATCAACGTCTAAGTCGTTTGTTGGCTCATCGAGTAGCAAAACGTTTGAGCCTTTTTTAAGCATTTTTGCCAAGTGCACGCGGTTTCTTTCACCACCTGAAAGCTGACCAATTTTCTTTTGCTGATCGCCACCTTTGAAGTTAAACTGGCCAACATAAGCACGACTTGCCATTTGTTGTTTGCCCAAATATATCATGTCCAACCCGTCAGATATTTCTTCCCAAACATTTTTATTTGCATCCAAAGCATCACGAGATTGGTCTACATAGCCCAAGTCAACTGTTGAGCCTATTCTGATTTCACCACCGTCTGGTTGTTCTTGACCAGTAATCATTCTAAACAAAGTTGTTTTACCTGCACCGTTTGGACCAATAATGCCAACGATTGCGCCTTTTGGCACTTTGAAAGAAAGGTTGTCTATTAACAATTTATCGCCATATCCTTTTGACAATCCATTTGCCTCAATAACCAAATCACCCAAACGTTCTCCCATTGGGATATTAATATTTGCATGCGATATTTTATCTGCTGTTGATTGGTTTAATAATTCTTCATAAGCATTAATTCTGGCTTTTGATTTTGCCTGACGGCCTTTAGGGTTCTTTTGAATCCACTCTAGCTCGTTTGCAATAGTTTTTTGACGATTTGTCTCGTCACGAGATTCTTGTTCCAAACGTTTTTGTTTTTGCTCTAGCCAATTGGTATAATTGCCCTCATAAGGAATACCTTGCCCACGATCTAGCTCTAAAATCCAGCCTGTTACGTTGTCTAAGAAGTATCTGTCATGGGTTACCATAACAACGGTGCCCGCATAGTTTTTAAGATAGCGCTCTAGCCATGCAACAGACTCTGCATCTAGGTGGTTGGTTGGCTCATCGAGTAATAACATATCGTTATTTTCCATCAATAAGCGTGCAATTGCAACACGGCGTTTTTCTCCACCAGAAAGCTTTGTAACATCTGCATCTTTTGGAGGGCAACGAAGTGCGTCCATAGCAATTTCAACCGTGCGCTCAATATCCCAGCCATTGGCTGCATCTATTTTGTCTTGTAGTTCTGCTTGTTCATTAATAAGAGCGTCCATATCGCAATCTGGGTCTGCAAACATCATAGAGACTTCTTCAAAACGCTTCAATAGGGCAACGGTTTCTCCCATGCCGTCCATAATGTTTTCTATAACAGTTTTATTTGGGTCAAGTTTTGGTTCTTGCTCCAAATAACCAACCTTAACGCCATCAGCAGGCCATGCCTCGCCATTAAAGTCTTTGTCAACGCCTGCCATGATTTTAAGCAATGTAGATTTACCAGCACCATTAACGCCCAAAACGCCAATTTTTGCCCCTGGAAAAAATGATAAAGTAATGCCCTTAAAAAGCTCTTTGCCACCTGGGAAGACTTTTGTTAAATTTTGCATTGTATAAATGTATTGATAACTTGCCATAATATATAAACTCCTTTTGTTGAGCGGAGTATAATGTGGATTTATAATTTTGCAAGATTTTTTATCTGTTTTTTAGTTTTCTAGAAAACTAGAAAGATTAAAAGATTTAAGGAGCCTCAAGCATTATAGGCTTGCAAAATAAAATTTTGTTATTATAGTTGTAATTGGCAGTGTCAAGAGGCATTGCTGGTGTCTTCAAGCATCTTAAAACCAATTCACCCGCAAAGGTGGATGGCTCGGCATAAGGCTTTTGCACGAAGAAGAGCACTGTGGTTTTACAGTTTGAAGCTCCACCGCCCAATTTTTAGGGCGGTTATTTTATTAATCACACCCCGCGACTATAGGGCACCCTTTTTTAGAAGGGTCTTTTAAGGAAGCAAAAAAATGACAGACATAAAAAAAGCAAGCAAAGAACAAGTTGCCCGTGGCAGAAAAGAAGACGGCAGCCCAAATGACATAGACTTATATATAGGGCGTCAATTAAGAAAGATAAGAAAAAACCTTAACATAAGCCAAGTTAGGCTTGCAGAAGAGTTGGGGGTTACGTTTCAGCAAGTTCAAAAATATGAAAATGCAAAAAACAGAATAAGCGCAAGCAGGTTATATCAGATTTGCAAAATATTAAAAGTATCTATATCAGAGTTTTTGCCAGACTAGGGTCTTTCCCGATAAGAGCTGGGTTTTTATCTGTTGTATCCATCCATAAATTGTTTCATTGCTATCTCTTGGCTTTTTATGTATTCTGCCTCTAGCTGAGACTTTGTCTTAAGTGGTTTTTTGAGGTTTTCTGCTGTTGACTGCAACTTGCCCTCTTTGTTTATGAACATTCCGTTTTCTTTTATATCTTTGTCAAATTTTTTTAAGAAAGCCTCGCCGTTTGAGACTGTTTGTCCTTGTTGCATTTTTGAAAGAACGTCTTCTCTTATTAGCATTTTGGTGATGTATTCTGAGGCGTCCATCATAGCACCTGTTCTGTCAACGGCAAAGTTGTTTTGTCTTGCAATGGCCTCATTAATTGTTTTTAGGTTTTTTGTATTATTGGCTTTTGAGCTTGTCATTTTTAGCTTAGAGATATCTCCTTCTTTGTTTATGGCATAGCTAACAGAATATGATCCGCTGTCATAGCCTGTGTCTTTGGGAGCTTTGCTTATGGCTTTTTGAGCTAGTTTTTTTTGCTCTATTTCTTGAGAATAAGTTAAAAAACCAACTGCCAAGTTATCTAGGTTTTTTGTTACTTCTTTATAGGTCTTTGGAGAATCTTTTTTTATTTCTTCAAGCAAGTTCATAAAAGATGCAACGTCAGAGCCGCCTTTTGGGGCACCGTTTTCTTCAAAAATCTCAAGCCCAATCAAGAATGCTGCGGGGTCATTGTTTATATCTTTTATGAGGGGGGTGTTATTATCAAATGTTGTCAAATATTCTTTATATTCTTTTATGGTTTCTTTATGGTCAGAAGAATTATTTGCATTTGTTTCATTGGCACCAAACAGCATCACACCTGTCATTGCAAGTTTTAGAGCTGCTTTTTTGGCAATTATCTTTGCTTTTTTAATTTCTTTTCTAATAGACATAAAAAAACTCCATATCGTTAATAATATAGAGTTATAATATCATAAAAATTAAGAAAGGTCAACATCAATTATTTTTAACATACCACTTGGCAAATTTTTGCAAGCTTCCGTTTTTTGCAGCTTTATTATTGTGTTCTTTTAATTCTTCTTCAGAAAATTCTGCAAGTGTTTTTCCTTCTTCTGCAAAATATAAAATCTTCCACATATCAGACCAAGCTTTGGGATTGTCAACATCAACGACTTTTGTTGCAAGCTCACACCCTCCGCCATCTCTTTCAAACTGCGTAATATTTCCATCTGCATCAACATATGTTGTCACACTTACAAATTCAACGCGTCTGTCTTCAACGCCTTGCATAAGACGCACAAAGCCCTCAGGGCCAATTGTATCACCGACATATTTGCTATAAACTCCTGGAAACCCTTTTAATGCTCTAATGCAAAGGCCACCATCTTCAACAATGACTGGTTTTTGCAAAATTTTATAAGCCTCTAAGGCTTTGTATTTAGATATTTCTGCAACGCTATCAACTTGTGGTTCTATAATTTCAAGATTTTTAACAAATATATTTCTTTTTATATCATATTGCTCAAACAGCCTTTGCATAACCGCAGCCTTGCCTTTGTTAGAGGTAATAAAATATATGTCATTAGCCATAAATTTTGCCTTTTAATCTCTCTAATGTTTTTTTAGCAATTGCGCGTGCTTTAACTGCGCCTTGTGCCAAAATTTCTTCAACCTCATGATAGTTGTTTAAGTAATAATCTGCTTTTTCTCTAAGCTCTTTTAGCTCGCTTAATGTGTCTTCTAAAAGCATTGTTTTTATGTGTCCATAACCAAGTTTGCCTTGGGCTAAGCCTTCTTTCATCTCTGCAATTCTGTCTTGGCTTGCAAAGGTTTTAAAGATTTGATAAATCAAAATTTCTTCTGCGTCTTTTGGTTCTTCCATTGGGCGACTATCTGTTTTTATTGAAAAAATTGCTTTTTTAATTTCTGCATCGCTGCCATACAAAGGTATTACATTATTATATGATTTGCTCATTTTTCTGCCATCAATCCCTGGGATTACACCAACGTCTTCTTTGACGGCATAGGTTGGCAGAACAAGAGTGTCTTCTCCATAAATTGCGTTAACGGCGCCTGCAATGTCTCTTGCAATTTCAACGTGTTGAATTTGGTCTTTGCCAACTGGCACAACATCTGTGTCAAACGCCAAAATGTCTGCAGCCATTAAAATCGGATATATGTATAAGCCCATATTAATGCCATCATCTTGGGGGAGGCCTGCCTCAAGGTTTTTATCAACCCTTGCTTTGTATGAGTGCGCTTTGTTCATAAACCCTTTTGGCGTAAAGTTTGATAAAATTGAGCTCAACTCAAAAATTTCTGGAATGTCTGATTGTTTGTATAAGATTGAGTGATTGGGGTCAACGCCTGCTGCCAAATATGTGGCCGAAATTTCTTTAAGGGCTTGGCCTAATCTTTTTCTATCTTTTGTTGAGTTAAGGGCATGATAATCTGCAATAAACATATTATGATTTTTTGCTTGCTTGCCAAGCTCTACGGCTGGTTTTATTGCGCCTAAATAATTGCCAATGTGCAAATCACCGCTTGCTTGCACTCCTGTTAATACTCTTTTTCCATTACTCATAACTTTTTCCTTGTTTTTATTTTATTATCAAATTAAAATAAAATTTCTAAAAAAGCAATAGAGGATTTAATAATGTTAGATATAAAATTTATAATAGAAAATAAACAAGAAGTAATTGACGGACTAAATAAAAAAGGCGCTAGCCTTGATTTGGACGCAATGATTGCAAAACACCTTGAAATAAACAAGCTAAAAACATCGTCTCAGGAATTGGCGCAAGAAAAGAATGCTTTATCAAACTCTATTAAATCCGCAAGTAATGAAGACAGAGCATCTATAATTGCAAAGTCAAAAGAAGTTGGCGAGGCCTTTAAGGCGCAAGAAGAACAGCTTGCTAAGTTGGAGTCTGAGTTTGACTTAATGATGGCGCGCATGCCAAATCTTCCGTCAGCGGATGCTCCTGTTGGCAAAGATGAGGACGAAAACGTTGTTATTAAAAAAAATGGTGAACCAACAAAATTTGACTTTGAGCCATTAGACCATGTGGACTTGATGGAGAAAAATGGCTGGTCTGAAATGGAGCGCATTACAAAAGTTTGTGGTTCTAGAACCTATGCCATAACTGGCGAGCTTGCTAGACTTGAGCTTGCTTTGCATTTGTTTGTGTTAGACAAGTTGGCAGATAATGGGTTTAAGATTATAAACGTGCCATCAATTTCAAAAGAAAGAGCATTATATGGCATGGGTTATTTGCCGTTTTCAACAGATGAGATTTATCATATGCCAGCTGATGACATTTATTTGTCTGGAACAGCTGAACTTGTCTTAAACTCTTTGCATGCAGATGAGATTATATCTGAAAATGATTTGCCTATTTTATATGCTGGGTTTTCTCCTTGTTTTAGGCGTGAGGCAGGGGCTGCTGGCAAAGATACAAGAGGTTTGACCCGTGTGCATCAGTTTATGAAAACGGAGCAGTTTGTTATTTGTAAAAATGACTTGTCAGAGTCTGAAAAGTGGCACAAAAAACTCTTGAGCCTATCTGAGGAAGTTGTATCAGACCTAGAGTTGCCATATCAGGTGCTTGATATTTGCACCGGCGATATGGGCGCACCAAAATTCCGCCAATATGATATTGAGGCTTGGGTGCCAACTCAGGGGGTGTATCGTGAGACTCACTCTTGCTCAAACATCACAGAATGGCAAGCAAGAAGAACAAATTTAAGATATCGTGCAAATGATGACGGTAAAGTTAAATTTGCTCACACGCTTAATAATACAGGCATTGCAACGCCTAGAATTTTGGGCGTGTTTATGGAAAATCATCAAAACAAAGATGGCTCAATTAATATCCCTGCAAAATTGCAACCATATATGATGGGCAAGACTAGAATCGGCAGCAAATAGATTTTAATGGTTTATTAATTGTTTTATATTGCAAATTTTTAAGAATTGTTACAGATATGTTAAACTTGCTATGAAAAAGGGCAGATTTGTTTGACATTGTTTGTAAAAATGTTATGATGATATATATAAAAAAATGAATTTTAGGAGAATTTGTCATGAAAAAAAGAACATACATATATATATTGCTTGCAGTATTGTGCGCGATTGCGCTTAGTGCTCAGGCTGCGATAATTCCGCTTGGAAACGAGGGGCACGACTCTGGTATTGATAAAACTGTTAGAGACAAATCTTTTGTAAACATGAATGAAAGAGGTGACGTTGTCTCAATTGGTGTTATAAACCTTGGCGGCTTGAAAAAAGGCGATGGAACTGATGGAACTGATGGAACTGACGGGACTGATGGGACTGATGACACTGATGGGACTGATGACACTGATAATATGAAAGATTGTTCTGAACTCAGCACACCTCCAGTATGGACAGAAACTCCTAATGACTGCACACATACTACAATTGACAATGGGACAAAGAAATGCTACCCCAAAGACGGTGATAAAGATTGTAA
>CAYJIO010000003.1:1879-29173 GCA_964370255.1 uncultured Azospirillaceae bacterium | reverse complement strand
AACTATATAAAGTGTTTAGCAAAGAAGAAGGTGTTTCAAACGTCTTAAACATTGCCGGAATGTCATTTATGGGCGGCGGCGGAGAGAATATGGCCTCTTCTATTATCATTCTAGACACATGGGCAGACAGAGCAAACTCAGACTTGCACTCATCAAACATCTTAAACAAACTAAGAATGAAAACTGCAGCCTTCCCAGAAGCTCAAATAAACTTCTTTGAGCCTCCATCAATCCCTGGGCTTGGCAATGCAGGCGGTATAGATATGCGTATTCAGGCACAAGACGATGCAGATCCTCAAAAACTAGATGACGTAACTCAAAACTTTTTAGCAAAAATAATGGCATTGCCAGAGGTTATGGTCGCTTTTACATCATACACGGCAAAAACACCAACTGTGTTTGTAGAGGTTGACAGAGACAAAGCAAACGCAATGAACGTAAACGTTGCAGAAATATTTAAAACACTACAAAACTATCTTGGCTCAAGTTATATAAATGACGTAAATTTTGGAACTCAAGTTAATAGGGTGATGGTGCAAGCAGATTGGAAGTTTCGCAAAAACATCGATTCTATTAATGAGCTTTTTGTAATCTCAAACGACAAAAAATTGGTGCCAATGTCAGCTCTTGTTGATTTAGAAAAAATTCTTTCTCCAAGAACCGTAACTCGCTATAACCAATACCCATCAGCAAACTTAACCATAATGTCAAAACCAATGTATTCAACTGGTGATGTTATGACAGCATTAACACAACTAGCCGCAAAAGAACTACCAAAAGGTTATGGCTTTGAGTGGTCAGGAATGACATATCAAGAACAAGATGCCCAAGGACAAATTAGTTATTTAATTATCTTGGCATTAACATTTGCATATTTATTCCTTGTTGCTCAGTATGAAAGTTGGACAACTCCAGTCCCAGTGTTGTTGTCAGTATTTGTCGCAATGTTGGGCGCATTATTGGGCTTGTATTTATGCAAGTTGTCATTGAGCATTTATTCTCAACTAGGCTTGATTTTGCTTGTTGGCTTGGCAGCAAAAAATGCGATTCTTATTGTAGAATTTTCAAAAGCAGAGCTTGAAAAAGGCAAAGATGTTGTCAAATCTGCAATGATAGGCACCAAAGAACGTTTTAGGGCAGTATTAATGACCGCATTCACGTTTATCTTGGGCGTATTGCCAATGATATTTGCAACAGGTGCAGGTGCTGCAGCTCGTGAGGCAATTGGTGTGCCTGTGTTTTATGGAATGTTGCTTGGAACCGCTGCAGGCTTAATTGCTATTCCGCTATTGTTTGTATTAGTGTTTAGAACATTCAAAAAAGAACATCGCAAAAAGAAACATGGCTAATATCCACGCAACAGCAATCAGGCTTAAGAATAAAGGCGTCTTATTTATAGGCGCATCAAGCTCTGGCAAATCAGACTTGGCATTAAGAGCAATTATAAATCACAAAGCAAAACTAGTCTCAGATGACAGGGTCGAGTTTGAAGGTGGCTACGCAAGACCCGCCAAAAATATAGAAGGTTTATTAGAGGTTAGGGGTGTTGAGATAATCAAGCTGCCATATATCAAAAAACAAAAAATCCACTTGGTTGTAGAACTTGTAGATACATATGAGCGACTGCCAGAGGCGGAGTTTTATCAAGGCATTAAAAAAATTAAGCTAAACCCGTTTGAGCAATCAGTTTTTGCAAAAATATTAGTAGCCTTAAAAAAAGCCAAAAATTAAAAATTTGACTTTACAAAAATCATAATATATACAATCAGCCATGAAATATTCAGAACTACTAATGCCGGCTGGCTCATTAACAAAACTTAAAACTGCAATTATGTATGGTGCTGATGCAGTATATTGTGGCATGCCAGATATGAATTTGCGTGCTGCAACAAAAATGACGCTAGAAGAACTAAAAGAAGGCATAGAGTATGTGCACGCTCATGGCAAACGTATATACCTAACTCTTAATTTGTTTACCAAAAACAAAGATATAGCAAGGCTTCCAGAATTAGTAAAGTCCTTAAATGAATTAAGCCCAGACGGCGTCATCATCTCTGATCCTGCAGTTTTTATGTATGTAAAAGAACACGCCCCGCACATCAAGCGCCACGTTTCAACTCAGGCAAATGTATGCTCTTATGAAACCGTCCAGTTTTGGCAAAATCTTGGGGCCGATTTGTGCGTTTTGGGCAGAGAAACTTCTTTTGCAGAGCTTGTAGAGATTAAAGAAAAATGCCCAAACATTAGGCTAGAAGCCTTTATTCATGGTGCCATGTGTATGTCATATTCTGGCAGATGTTTAATCTCAAACTTTTTGGCAGACAGAAGCTCAAATCAAGGCAAGTGTGCGCATTGTTGTCGTTGGCACTACAAAGTATATGTTAAAAAAGACGGCAAAAAACAAGAAATAGAAGTTACCTCAGATGACAAATTTTACCTTCAAGAAGACTTTAGACCAGATGAATTGATGGAGATTATAGAGGACGAAAACGGCTCATATATAATGAACTCTAAAGACCTTTGCCTAATGCCAAAGTTGCCAGAAATTTTAGATGCAGGAATAGATTGCCTAAAAATTGAGGGCAGAAACAAAACAGAATATTATGCAGGCATTGTTGCAAGAACCTACAGAAAAGCCATTGATGATTACAAATCAAACCCAAAAAGCTGGGTCGCAGAGCCATATATGGCAGAGCTAAACACCTTGCAATCTCGGGGCTATACATTGGGCTTTCATAACGGCAGTGTTACAAACCTAGACCAAAACTACTCTTTTACCAGAACACTAGGCGACTACCAATTTGCAGGCTCAATTGTAGAGTGGCAAGAAAATGACGCAATTTTTGAGCTCAGAAATTTTATAGAGGCTGGCGAGACAATAGAATTTTTAAGCCCAAATGGTGATAACATCTCCCACACTTTTCAAGAATTTGAAGACGCAATAGACGGCACAATCACAACAAAAGTCTCTGCAGGACAAGGCAAAAAAATCCGCGTTAGGGGCTTGGATAGAAACATCTTGCCAACCTTAACCATTGCCAGAAAAAAAATAGAGCTAAAGCCAGATGCTCAAGAGCTTTTAGATAAGGCAAGAGGCGTTTTTAATACATTATAAAAAAAGCTCTGAGATTATCAGAGCTTTTATACTATTCTGCAACTTCTTCAGGCGGAGACAAGTCTTTTAGTGTCCCCATGGCTTGCTTGCGCTTTAGCTTGCCCACAAATTTAATAGAACGTTGCGCATCCCACTTTTTCTTGCCTTCTTCTCTATTAAAAATTTCTTGATAAATTTCTATTGCTTTATCAAACTCAGACAACTTGGTTAGGCAAGATGCAAGACCATCTAAAAGTTTGTTTGAATATTTATTTCCATTAAGCATTTGTGCTTTTTTATAGCATTTCAACGCGTCCTGAAACTTAAACATTTTTTGATAAACAAAGCCAATAGATATCCATGCTTGCATTTCTTTTGGATTAATATCTAATATTTTTGTAAAGCATTTAATAGCAGAGTTGTTATCGCCCATCAATTGATAAGTCACGCCAATTCCGTTCCATGCTTTTATGTTTGTTTTATCAATTGATAAAACTTTCTTAAAGTATGAAATTGCTCTGTCATATTGCTTAAGTTTTTGCAACGTTACTGCAATAGATAAAATTGTTTGTGGGTGTTTTGGGTCTACTTCCATAGCTTTTTCCAACACGTCTAAAGCCTCCTTAAAAGAGAACTGGTGTTGCAAAGCAATTGCTTTTCCGTTTAGTGCTTCAAGAGATGTGTTGTCTATTGCAAATGATTGGTCAAAACAAACAAGCGCATCTTTATATAACCCTCTCATAGAAAGAGTAACACCTTTATTATTCAAAACTTCCACTGATTGAGGGTTTATCATTAATGCCTTATCAAAACATTCTACTGCTTCTGTATATCGGCTCATTCTTTGAAACGCAAACCCCTTTGAGTTAAGAGCCTTCCAAGAATCTGGTTGTTCAGCTAATGCGTCATCAAAAAACTTTAGTGCATCATTATAATTGCCTTGGTCTAAAAGTTCTTGTCCACGTTTATAAGCATTGTTATCTGTTGTTTTAACCATAGATAATACCCCTCTAATAAATTTATAATACAACTTTATTATACACAAAAAATTTTTTTTGTCAACTAAACCAGTTAATTAATTTTTGGACATTGCCAATTTCATGGATTGTCATGTCAGAATCAGTCCATTTTTTCTCTTGAGAGCGCTTAACAGGCAATATTGCAGAATTAAAGCCAAGCTTTATTGCTTCTTTTAGCCTCAAGTTTGCCTGAGAGACACTTCTTATCTCTCCGCTTAAGCCAATTTCTCCAAATATAACCATATCTGCAGGCAAAGGTTTGTTTGTCAAAGAAGATATAACAGCCATAGCAACGGCCAAGTCCGCCGCAGGCTCAGATATCTTTAAGCCTCCTGCAATGTTTAAGTAGATATCAGAAGAGCTAAGCGACATTCCGCACCTCGCTTCCAAAACCGCTAAAATCATTGCCAGCCTGTTAGAATCCCAGCCAACAACAGCTCTCTTTGGAGCAGAATATGACGTTGGGCTAACAAGCGCTTGAATCTCCATTAAAACTGGTCTTGAGCCTTCAATTCCTGCAAACACGCAAGAACCAGAGATATTGCCCTGACGCTCCGCCAAGAACAGAGCAGAGGGATTCTCAACTTCAACAAGCCCAACATCTTGCATTTCAAAAACGCCAATTTCATCTGTTGCGCCATATCTGTTTTTAACACCCCTTAAAATTCTAAAGTGATGCCCTCTTTCTCCTTCAAAATAAAGAACTGTGTCTACCATATGCTCCAAAACACGTGGCCCTGCAATAGAGCCTTGTTTTGTTACGTGCCCTACCAAAAAAAGCACATATCCTTTTTTCTTTGCATGCTTGATTAATTCATAAGCGCAAGCACGAACCTGAGAGACACTACCCGGAGAACTTTCTGCAGAATCTAAATACATTGTTTGAATCGAGTCTATAATCACCACATCTGGCTTTTGCTTGTCTAGAGTCGTTATAATATCTTTGACATTGGTTGCAGACGTTAAATTAACTGGAGATTTCTCAAGCTTTAGGCGTTTTGCTCTAATCCTAACTTGGTCAATAGCTTCTTCTCCAGAGATATAATAGCACTCAGGCTTTTCTTTTATGTTTGCAATGTTTGCGCAAGTTTGCAATAATAGTGTGGATTTGCCAATGCCAGGGTCGCCACCCACCAAAATTACTGAGCCTGCTACAAGTCCGCCACCACAGACTCTGTCTAACTCCTTAATTCCAGTTTTTAGCCTTTCTACTTTTGCTTCAGCACCGCTTAACTCTACAAAGTCTAGCACGTTGCCTTTTTTGTTTTGAGATATAACAGAGTAGCCATCTTTTGATGAGGTTTCTTCTATAATTGTGTTCCACTCGCCACACGCATCACACTTGCCCTGCCACTTAGGATAGTTTGCACCGCAACTCTGACAAACAAACACGCTTGATATTTTTTTTGCCATTGCCGCTCTCCTTTTTGCTTATACTCTTCCGTATGCGTCTTCATAACGCACAATATCTTCTTCGTCCAAGATACTTCCTGTCTGAACCTCTATAAACACAACCTCAGAGTTTGTTTTGTTTGCAATTCTGTGTTTTATTTGTTTAGGGATAAAAATATTCTCATTTGCTTTTTTAAGAATTTCTTTTTCGCCCAAGGTCACAATAGCTTCACCTTCAACAATTATCCAATGCTCATCTCTGTGCTCATGGCTTTGAAGAGACAATGTTTTGCCAGGTTTTACAACAATCTTCTTAACACAAAACGTTTCTCCGACCTCAATGGTCTCCCAGCTGCCCCATGGCCTTGTATCAAAAACACCTTTTTTATAATTGTTCATATTCTTCTCCTTTTACTCTGCGTTTCCGTTTAACCCTTTTGCAATATTCATATTAATATCTATTAATATTTTTAAGGAATCTGGGTTTGGTTTTATTAATATATCCAAAGTTCTTTGAAAAACAAACAAGGCCAAATTAGATATACTGTTTTTTATAGTGATGGAATGAGGGCTATCTTCTTCCAAAACTGATGTTGATAAAATTGTCCAAAGTTTGCGATTCCTTTCTAAAATGTCATCAAGGCGTCCTTTTTCTTGCTCCCAATTTTCTTTAATATAATTTAACTCAGAAGCGCATTTGATTAAAATACTAGCCTCTAGATCTGCACCTTGCAGAACACTTTTCTCTGCTTTAGCGTATGCATTTGCATTCTTCATTGTTTATAACTTCCAAACTAGTTGATTTATTTACTTCATTATATTATGTTAATTGTTAACATATGATTAAATGTTGAGGATATTTTTATGCCAATAAGCAAAGAAAACAACGTCGAAGTTCTAAGAACACTAAAAGATATTTTTGAAAACGAAGAAAATATCAACCAAAAACTTCACAAAACGCTAGAGTATATAAAAAAGACTTTTAAGACAGATGCAAGCGCTTGCTACATCTTAATAGACAACAAATACCTTGAGGTCTTCTCCTCTGTTGGCTTCTCAAAGCAAAACAATCATAAAGTCTCGGTTCGCCTAGGAGAGGGTTTGGTTGGCCTTTGCGCAAAAGAGCAAAAAATAATAAAAGTTGCAAACGTTTTTAATAACCCACATTTTGTGTATAAAAAAGAAATGGGCGAAAAAGAGTTCAAGTCTTTTGTGGGGGTTCCTGTCATAAAGGGCTCTAAGACAGTAGGTGTCTTAACCGTCAGAAACAAGGTTTTTAATAAGTTTGATAAAAACACAATGCAAGCGCTAGAAATTATCGCAATGCTTTTATCTGACTTAATATCCTCCCCGCAAATGAAGGAATATAAAAACATTATAGCAAAAAATAAAGGCATAAAAATAAAAGACAAGATTAAGGGAATGTCTTTGTCAAAAGGCTATGGCATAGGTAGCGCCGTCGTCCACAGAAGAAGAAGGGCAGTTGCAAAAATCTTTGCTGACGACAAAGATAAAGAGCTTAAAAAGCTAGAAGAATCTTATAAAAAAATGATAGCCGACTTAGATGACAAATTCAATAAAACCCAGCTAGGCATAGGTGATCACGTTGAGATATTTGAGGCGTATAAAATGCTTGCCTCAGATAAAGGTTGGTATAAAAAAATATCAAGCAATATAGAAGCCGGTATTAGTGCAGAGGCCAGCATTGAAAGAGTTTATGAAGATATGCATAAAAGACTTTCAGGAACTCAAGACGCATACCTAAAAGAAAGACTTCATGATTTAAGAGACATCTCAGACAGGCTCGTTTCATATTTAAGTGGTGACTATAATATCGCCAAAGAGATAAAGTCAGAAAACATAATTGTCGTAGCACAAATCATGGGTCCTGCAGATTTAATGGATTATGATTATAACAAAATAAGAGGGCTTGTCATAGAAGACGGCACTCCTACTATGCACGTTTCTATTGTGGCAAAAGCGCTTGGCATTCCTGTTATTGCAAAGATAAAAGGCGTTTTCAATGAGGTCGAAAACGGAGAAGAAATCGCCATCGACGGCAATGAAGGATTTATATATCTATCGCCTTCAACAGAGGTCAAAATAAAGTTTGAGCAACACCTCTTAGAAAAACAAATGCTAGAAAAAAGGCTCCAAGAACTAAAAGGCCTGCCGTCAAAGACATTAGATAAAAAAAAGGTTGGCATGTATATAAACGTTGGACTCTCTTTTGACCTTGACTATATAGAAAAAACAGGGGCTGATGGGGTTGGCTTATACAGAACAGAGATACCCTTTATGTCAAGTGACGTAATGCCAAACGTAGACAAGCAGCTTTCATATTATAAAGAGTTAATGGACAAGGCGGGCAGCAAAAAAGTAATTTTTAGAAGTCTTGACGCAGGCTCTGACAAGCTATTGCCTTATTGGGCAAGTATGGGAGAAGAAAACCCAGCAATTGGCTGGCGCTCAATAAGAATAACCTTAGACAGAAGGGCGATATTAAAAAAGCAATTAAAAGCTATCATAAAGTCCTGTCAAGGAAAAGAGTTGAACGTTATGTTCCCAATGATTGCAAACGTCTCAGAGTTTGTTGAGGCAAAAGAAACACTTTTATTAGAGGTGGAAAAAGAAAGACAAAAAGGCAACCCAATTCCCAAAAAAGTAAACGCGGGCTTGATGATTGAAGTTCCTTCTGTCGTATATCATCTAGACGCCATTTTGCCACAAGCAGATTTTATATCTGTTGGCACCAATGACCTTGCACAGTTCTTTTTTGCCTGCGACAGAGGCAACCCAAAACTGCTAGAAAGATATGATGTTTTGTCAGCACCTTTCTTAAAGATATTAAAAGAAATTGCCGACAAAGGCGCGCAATATAACGTATATACTTCAATATGCGGAGAAATGGCTGGCAACCCAATTGAGGCAATGGCATTAATAGGGCTTGGTTATAAAAATCTTTCAATGTCAGGAGCCTCTTTTGGCAGGGTTAAAAAAATGATTAGAACAATGAACGCAGAGCACGTTTCAGATTATGTAATCTCGTTGCTTGGCTCGCATAAAAACACGTTAAGACCACAGCTTAACGCATATGCTTATGATCATCAAATAGACATGTATTAAAAACTACTTGCTATTATAGATATAATATTTATAATGCAAAAAAACGGAGAATATTAATGAAAAAAGAACTTTTAGAAAACATCGAGAATGAAAAGCAAACAGTCGGACAAAACCTAAAGTCCGCAAGATTAAAAGCATCTAAAAAGCTAGAAGAAGTAGCAAACGATCTTAAAATAAGAAAAGTTTATTTAGAAGCGATTGAAAAAAGCGACTATGAAAATGTCCCACAATATCCATATGGCATAGCTTTTATTAGTTCTTATGCAAATTACTTGGGCTTTGACGGTGTTTCTTTTGCAGACAAATACAAGCAAGAAACAAAAGAGCTTAATAACTCTGCCGTTATCCAAGAGAGCAAAGAGGTTTACACAGAGACCCAAGGAGCGACTCCCTCAAAAAAGAATATAATAATTGCACTTGCCTCACTTTTTGTTATTTGCTTTATTTGGAGCGTCGCCTCTATTGATAGCAAAGAAGACAAACCACAAGAAGAGCCCATGGTTGAGGCAAGCGAGGTTATAGAGATTGAGCCTGCTCAAGAGCTAACAGAGCAAGACACTCCCCCAGAAGTTATAGAAATCATAGAAGAAAGCTATGTAGAAGAAGAGCTTACTCCAATAGATGCTCAAAAAGAGGATGCTAGCAACACAAATAAAACACAACGCCCTTCAAATGAGCCTGTTGCAGTTGATAATACTCCAAAAATAAAAGTGTTTGAAGAAACTTGGGTTGAAATTAAAACGGCAGACAAACTATATTTAAGCAAAGTTCTACAGGCAGGTGATGAATACGTTTTGCCAAAAAGAGACGGGCTAATTCTTTCTGTTGGCAAAATAAACGGCGCAGACCTTTATATTGGAGAAACAAAAATGAACGCCGTGAAACCAACAAAAAAAATCAACATCCCACTTGATGGTTTTTTGAATAAAGAAGAAAATATTTAATGAGTTTATTAGAGAAATTATCATCAATAAAATCAAGGCATGATGAGTTGCTTTCATTGCTCTCAGACTCTTCTATGTCATCAGATGATATGGTAAAGCATAATAAAGAGCTTGCAAACATAATGCCTATTGTTGAAAAGGCAAATGAGTTTATTGCAATGCAAAGCCAACTCTCTGACGCAAAAGAGATGCTAAAAGACCCAGAGTTAAAAGGTTTGGCCGAAATAGAAATCTCAGAAATAGAAGAAAAAATCCCCTCTCTTGAGCATGAAGTAAAAATTATGATGTTGCCCAAAGATGATGAAGACGAAAAAAACGCCATCATAGAAATAAGAGCCGGAACAGGTGGCGATGAGGCAGCTTTGTTTGGCGCGGTCTTATTTGGAATGTATCAAAGATATTCTCAACTTCAAGGTTGGAATTTTGAGGTTTTAGACATATCAGAAAACGGACTTGGCGGTTATAAAGACGCATCAGCAAGCATCACCGGCAAAAACGTTTTTGCAAAACTAAAATTTGAGTCAGGAGCTCATAGGGTTCAAAGAGTTCCCGTTACAGAGTCTCAGGGCAGAGTTCACACTTCTGCAGCGACTGTTGCTGTCTTGCCAGAGATTGAAGAAGTTGATATGTATATCAACCCATCTGACCTCCGTATAGATGTTTACAGAGCGAGTGGCGCAGGTGGCCAGCATGTTAACAAAACAGAGTCTGCCGTAAGAATAACTCACATTCCAACCAACACAGTTGTCCAGTGTCAAGACGGTCGCTCACAGTTTAAGAACAAAGAGCAAGCAATGCGCCAGTTGCGTGCAAAGCTTTATGACAATCAAAAAGCAAGCATAGAAGCAAACTACTCTGAAAAAAGAAAACTTCAGGTTGGCTCAGGAGACCGCTCAGAAAGAATAAGAACATATAACTACCCCCAAGGCAGAGTTACAGATCACAGAATAAACTTAACTCTCTACAACTTAGACGAAATCGTAAAAGGCGATGGCCTGCATGAAGTTGTAGACGCCTTGATTTTAGAAGACCAAACACAAAAACTTTTGGAGCTTGTATAATGAAACTACCGATTCTTATGATAGCATTATTTCTTTCATCTTGCGCAAAGATGCAAAACCCTAGCGAGCTTATATTTGGCGCTCCAGAATATGCCAATATGCAACAGATGATAGAGATGCAAAACCCATACACAAGAGAAGTTGTTTTTTGCATAAAAGACGCAACACAAACAGCAGAAGATTGTGCCAAAATTTTTGAAAGTTATGGCTTTATAAAACTAAGAGAAATCCCATACAAGTTAGCTGGTTATGATGTCTTAAGAAAAAACACATACCCAACCAGAAGATGGAGAGACGGAGAGAGAACTCCCCGTTGGTAGCCCCTTTTAATAAAAAAAGCGCAAGAATTATTCTAGCGTTTTTTTTCTTAGCTATATCTTATATTTAGAATAAATATGTGGGTAAAAAATTTTTTTTCTTAAATCAAAAAAAATACCACTTATAATAAATATCAAGTATGCAGCAGAGCCAGTATGGTGTTTCAATTTAACAATTTACAAGGATTTATTATGAACTCTATCAATAAAATACAAAAAGAAGCAAAAGTTTTCTTAGACCACGCCGTAGCCATAACAAGCGCATGCCAATCAGCAGATGATATGAAAAAAGTTAAGGCGCTAGACGCAAACTTAAAACTTTGGGTTGAGATTGAAACAACTCTGCAAAGCGCAGACAATTATTTGCCACAAGAAATCAAAGACAACTTATCTAGATTGTCAAAATTTGTAGAACAGCTTATTTTATCTAAAGGCATTAATATGGACGCACAAAGCTATGAGTGCTTGGCAAATATCAATATGCAAATTTCATACGGACTTTTAGACGCAATTAAAAACCACATGGTCAGAGAAGACGCATTCTCTTTGGTTAAATGTGCGGTTGATATTGCAGAAGCAAAAGATAACAATGATGAAAAAGCTTTGATTACAGCGCTTGATAACAACTTAAAACTATGGGTATATATAAAGTCTTTGGCACAAGCTGCAAACTCAGGCTTTCCTGATGACCTTAAACAAAACTTGGTGAAGTTAGCAGACTATGTTTCTTCTCAAACATTCAGAGTTGGGCAAAGCCTTGCAGAAGAAAATTTTGCTGCATTAGATAGTTTGGTTAAAACAAATCTTCAAATCTCAGACGGATTAATGGCAGGACAATCTGCAGCAAAAGTGGCATAGGAATTTACATGATTTTTTCAAAGTTTGAAAGGTTGCTTGCATTAAGATATTTGCGCTCAAAAAGAAAAGAGGGCTTTATCTCTGTTATCACAGGTTTTGCGTTTACAGGCATAGCACTAGGCGTTGCAACTCTTATTATTGTTATGTCAGTGATGAACGGATTTCGCCATGAGCTCTTATCCAGAATTTTGGGCTTAAGCGGCCATATAGGAATTGCAGCAATAGCAGGTGAGCCTTTTAATAACTATAAGCAGGCTGTCTTAGACATTTCATCAATCCAAGGTGTTAAAAACGCAGCCCCAATTGTTGAGTCTCAGTTGTTGGCAACAACAGGATACTCTTCTCAGGGTGTAATGTTAAGAGGCATCAGCATAGACGATTTGCTTGAAAAAAAACCAATGAAAGAATCATTAAATAACCTAGACACTCAAACCTTTAACGGTGATGTCGTAATCATAGGAGAGCGACTTGCCCAAAAAATGGGTGTTTTGGAGGGTGACGAAATTACCCTCCTTTCACCCAAAGGCAAAATAACCGCTTTTGGCAGTATTCCAAGAGTAAAAAAATATAAAGTTATAGCAACTTTTAACGTCGGAATGTATGAGTATGACGCCAACTTTTTGTTTATGCCACTAAGCGCTGCACAAAAGTTTATAGGCTTTAATAATGGCGTTACAAATATTGATATTACCTTAGACGATGAGAGTAATATAGACTCTATAAAAGAAGCAATTGTTCAAAGCGTTGACAAAGGTGCTTATGTCTATGACTATAAGCAAACAAACTCAGCTTTTTTCAATGCAATTTCTGTTGAAAGAAACGTGATGTTTTTAATATTAACCTTAATTATTATCGTGGCAGCTTTTAATATCATAACAGGACTTATAATGCTCGTAAAAGACAAATCAAGAGACATAGCCGTTTTAAGAACAATGGGTGCAACCAAAGCAATGATAATGCGAGTGTTCTTTATTGACGGGGCTTTTATAGGCTTTGTTGGCACTGGTCTTGGCCTTGCATTAGGCTTGGCATTTTGCAAAAACATAGACGCCATAAAAAGATTTTTAGAGAGCTTATCAGGAAGAGAGTTGTTCTCAGCAGAGATTTATTTTTTATCAAAGCTTCCTGCAAGAGTAGACGTTACAGAAGTTATTTATATTGTTGCAATCTCATTGCTTTTATCTTTTGTTGCAACACTATATCCGGCTTATAGAGCCTCAAAATTTGACCCTGTGGAGGCCTTAAGATATGAATAATCAAACAAAACCAGTATTAAGCCTTAAAAACGTTTCAAAATCATTTAAGCAAGGTTCACAAAAACTAGAGATATTAAAAGGTGTTAATCTTGATATATATCAAGGCGAAGTCGTTTCCTTAACAGGCCCTTCTGGCTCAGGAAAATCAACACTTCTTCAGATTGCTGGCTTATTAGAAAAACCTCTTAAAGGAGATGTTTTCTTAAGTGGCCAGAAGTGCTCAAAATTCAACGATGGATTAAGAACCATGATGAGAAGAGACTGCATAGGATTCGTGTATCAATATCACAACCTTTTAGCAGATTTTGACGCTCTTGAAAACGTTGTTCTCCCACAGTTAATAAAAGGAGAAAAACTAAGAGACGCACAAGACAAAGCAAGATGGCTATTATCAAAACTTGGGCTAGAAAAACGCCTTAAGCATCGCCCTGCAGAGCTCTCAGGAGGCGAGCAACAAAGAGTTGCAATAGCAAGAGCTTTGGCAAACACGCCAAAAATTTTGTTGGCAGACGAGCCAACAGGCAACCTCGACCCAAAAACTGCAGACAAAGTTTTTTTAGAGCTTTTATCTATCGTAAAAGAAACCAAGCTGTGTGCATTAATTGCAACTCACAATCTTGATTTGGCAGATAAAATGGATAGAAAAATAACCTTAAAAGAAGGCAACGTGTTTGACTTAAAAGCCAATAGCTTAGACAACACTAAAAGCTTTTACTAAGAATAAAAATAAGGAGGCACAATGAAAGGCTTGTTCATACTTTTATTATCTTTATTAATATCAACAACTGTTTCTTATGCAGCTTATTACAAATACCCCAAGGGCTCTATTTATGGTTATGAATACAGAATGGATCACTTGGCAGACAAAGTTATAAAAAACGCAACAGGAGCAGATGGGCAACTAACATTTGATGACTATCAAAAAAGTGTCGACAACCTCACAATAAGAGAGCAAAAAAGGTTTGAAAACACAAAACAAGACTTTGCAAAGATGGACTACAATTCAGACGGGCTTGTCTCAATAGATGAGTTTAAGTTATATAACAGAATAGAAGAACAAAACAGAAAAAAAACCAAAAAACAAGAAAGAAGAATAAAAATACAGAAGGGCAAAGATACATACAAAGACCCTCAAATAGAAATAGATGAACTAAAAAGAAAAATAGAAGAGGCCACAAAAAAATGACCCGCCTTTTTATAAAAACCAATAGCAAAGATTTAGAAGAAAAAATAAAAACATATGCAAAAGACTTTGAGCAAGTTACAAATAGTCCAGATATTGTTGTAATAGAAGAAAACCTTGCTGAGGCAAAAAAATATAAAGGTCTTCCAATAATATTTATAAGCGGTTCTCAAGAGTTAGAAGATGCAATAAACATAAAAAAACCTTTTTTGCTAATAGATTTTTTCAAGACCCTTTTTTCTTGCCAAAAGGTTTATGAAAACAATGCATCTTTTTCATTAAAATGGTCAAATTTTGAGCTTTTTATAAACAAAAAAGAGCTTTTAAATAAAAAATATAAATCAACATATAAACTAACAGAAAAAGAAGTTGATATCTTAAAATATTTTTATAAATACAAAGAAAAACATATCTCAAAAAAAGAGTTGCTTGAAGAGGTTTGGGGCTACAATCCAGAAATGTCTACCCACACAATAGAAACACACATATACCGTCTTCGCCAAAAAGTAGAGCCAACCTCAGAGACTATTATAGAAACCAAAGACAGTGAATATATCTTGAAAATATAGGTTATATAGACTCTCTTGTCTTTTTTAACACAACATCAGGAAAATCTTCAGAAACCTTGCCCAAGTGCCACGCATTGCGCGCCAAAAACACAAGTTCTCCGTCATGGTCTTCTGCCAAATTGCCCTGCATTGTGTTTTTTAATTTCTCTATTGATTGCTTGTTGTCGCAACCAATCCAGCGGGCGGTATAATACGTTGTTGCCTCAAAAACCACAGGAATATTAAACTCATTTTTTATTCTATCCGCCATCACCTCAAACTGCAAAACACCAACCACGCCAACAATCCACTCGCTACCAATAAAAGGCTTGAATATAGAAGCACCACCTTCTTCAGCAATTTGCTTCAAGGCTTGTCCCAAGTGCTTTGATTTTAACGGGTCAGTTGACCTAACAGAACGCAGCATTTCTGGCGCAAAAGAGGGAATTCCAACAAACTTTAACTTCTCGCCCTCTGTTAATGTATCTCCGATTCTAAGTGCTCCGTGGTTTGGCACGCCTATAATATCACCAGCAAAAGCATCTTGTGCAATCTCTCTGTCTTGAGCCAGAAACATTACAGGTTGTGCAATCTTAATTTGTTTGCCAGTTCTTATCTGAGACAAGGCCATTCCGCGCTTGAAATGCCCAGAGCATAAACGCACAAATGCAACTCTGTCTCTATGTTTTGGATCCATATTAGCCTGAATCTTAAACACAAAGCCAGTTACTTTGCCCTCATCGGCATTAACTTCTCTGCCATCAGTTTTCTGATTGCGAGGCGTTGGGGCAAATTGATATAAGCCCTCAAGCAGCTCAGACACGCCAAAGTTATTTATAGCAGAGCCAAAAAACACAGGGGTCAAATGCCCCTCAAGGTAGCTTTGTCTATCAAATGGTTGATAAACCGCTTTTATCATCTCAACTTCTTCTCTGAGCTTTGCCAAAAGATGAGCTGGGATTTTCTCGTCTAATTTAGGGTCATCAAGCCCAGAACATTTTTCAACAACAGAGTTAATCTTGTCTTTTGATTTATCCATAAGGATTAAGCCATCATTTATAATATCATAACAGCCCAAAAATTCTTTGCCCATGCCAATTGGCCAGCTTGCAGGTGTTACGTCTATTGCCAATGTTTTTTCTATCTCGTCCATTAATATTAATGGGTCTTGCCCTTCGCGGTCTAACTTATTTACAAACGTAATAATTGGCACATCGCGCAATCTGCAAACTTCAAAAAGCTTTTTTGTTTGTGTCTCAAGACCTTTGGCGCAGTCCAGAACCATCACAGCACTATCAACAGCTGTTAATACACGATACGTGTCCTCAGAGAAGTCCTCATGGCCTGGAGTGTCTAAAAGATTAAAATTAATGTCTTTATATATAAAACTCATAACAGAAGACGCAACAGAAATGCCTCTTTCTTGCTCAACCTTCATCCAGTCAGAGCGGGCTCTTCTATTATCGCCTCTAGCCTTTACCGCACCTGCTTGCGCAATAGCGCCAGAAAAAAGCAAAAGTTTTTCTGTTAATGTAGTTTTTCCAGCATCTGGGTGCGAGATTATTGCAAATGTTTTTCTATTATTTCTTGTCATAAGCTAGGTCTATAGCATCTGTCTTTTAAAAAATCAAGTTATTTAATCGAAATAACTTTTGCCCTCAAGCAATATTTTATTAGCATCAAGGCTATAACTTCCATCATTATTATGAACAACAATGCCCTTATCAATAACCAACGCTTTTTTTGAATCTTTTTGCGCAATAATAACGATTCGTTTTGCGTCTTCCCCTGCCTTAGAATATATTGGCACCACTTTTATAGCTCCCATCTTACCATATATAATAGATATAATTTCAGACAATGCCTCCGCTCGATTAATCATATAAAGTTTACCACGTGGTTTTAGAGCCCTAATCCCAAAGTTTATCCAATCCTTAAGGGTCAGCCCATCAAAATTATGCGCAGTCGCCTTATAATCTTTAGGAGACCTCATGTCTACTTCAGAATAAGGAGGGTTTGTAACGCAAATATCAAACTTGTCATGCATTTCGATTCTTTTTTCTTTTATGTTGTGTTTAACAAATTCGACTCGGTTTTGGAATCCGTTTATTTTTGCAGACTCATTAGAAAGATTAATTAACTCATCTTGAATCTCAAGCCCCAAAACTTTTGCATTTTTAAGTCTTTTTGCCAAGCATAAAGAAATAGCCCCCGTCCCAGAGCCCATATCCAATATTTTTTGCTCCTTATCAAAGGACTCGAGCATTGCAGATAATATCACCGCATCGCTTGAGGCTCTATACCCGTTAATAGGTTGTAAAATTTGCACTTTTTTGTTTAGTAAGAAATCTTTTGTTGCCATCTTTATTTTCCCTATAAATATTCTATTAAACTTTATTAACAAACTTATAAACAAAGGTCAAAAAAAATTATTATTATTTTTTAAACACTTGCAAAAAAACTGCCAAAAATTAACTTTAAATAAGTTGAGGAATTAATGCTTTTATATATAAAATAACAATCAGTGATAAAAACACAAACATACTACATCTAGTGCTATTAACTTTTTTTTAACCTATATATAGTATAAAACAACAATAAGAAGACCAACCGAAAGTTTATAAAAATGAATGCAAAGACAACAATAGAAAACGTAACCAAAAGAGATGGCACTCTTGCCCCTTTTGATGATACAAAAATTTTAAGCGCAATTAAAAGAGCCGGTGAGGAAACAGGCGAATATTCAGAAGAGGAATCAAAATTATTAACTGCACAAGCAATGAAAGTATTAAAACATAAATTCAAAGAGGCGATTCCTTCGATTGAACAAATCCAAGACGTTGTCGAACAAGTTTTAATTTCTTCAAACTATATCGTAACAGCAAGAGCATACATTGCATATCGTGAGCAAAGACAACGCGCTCGTGGAGATGCAAAAGTTATGGTTGATGTTGAAAGTTCAATCAATGAATATTTAGAAAAACTTGACTGGCGCGTTAATGAAAACGCCAACCAAGGTTATTCAAATGGTGGCTTAATCTTAAACGTATCAGGCAAAGTTACAGCAAACTATTGGTTGTCACACGTATATCCAGCAGCAGTTGGAGAAGCGCACAGAAACGGCGACGTTCATATTCATGACTTGGATATGTTGGCAGGTTATTGCGCTGGCTGGTCACTTAAAAACTTGTTGCATGAGGGCTTTAACGGTGTTCCTGGCAAGGCAGAAGCTGGTGCTCCAAAGCACTTGTCTGCAGCAGTTGGTCAAATGGTTAACTTTATGGGCACATTGCAAAATGAGTGGGCAGGGGCTCAGGCATTTTCTTCAGTAGACACATACTTAGCACCATACATCAGAGCAGACAAATTGTCATACCGTCAAGTAGAGCAATGTATGCAAGAACTTATTTACAACTTAAACGTTCCTTCTCGTTGGGGTTCTCAAACACCTTTCACAAACTTTACGTTTGACTGGGTTTGCCCAGAAGATTATGTAGACACTCACCCAATTATTGCAGGTGTTGAGCAAGACTTTACATATGGTGACTTAAAAGAAGAAATGGCAATGATAAACAAAGCATACATCACAGTTATGATGGGTGGTGATGCAAAAGGTCGTCCATTTACATTCCCAATTCCAACATATAACATCACAAAAGATTTTGACTGGGATGACAAAAATGCAGAAATTTTATTTGAAATGACTGCAAAATATGGTCTTCCATATTTCCAAAACTTCATAAACTCTGTTCTTGAGCCAAAGCAAATCCGCTCAATGTGTTGCAGATTGCAACTAGACTTGCGTGAGTTATTAGCAAAAGGAAACGGCTTATTCGGCTCAGCAGAACAAACTGGCTCAATTGGTGTCGTAACATTTAACTGCGCAAGATTGGGTTATGTATATAAAGGTAATGAACAAGGCTTATTAGGTCGCATTGATGAGTTATTAGAGCTTTCTAAAAAATCATTAGAAATGAAAAGAAAATTAATCTCTCGTTTAATAGACCAAGGCTTATTCCCATTCACAAAGCGTTATCTTGGCACATTAAGAAACCACTTCTCAACAATTGGTGTTAATGGCTTTAATGAGATGATTGCAAACTACACAGATGGCAAAGAAGACATTTCAACTGAGTGGGGTCAAGCATTTGCTCAAAAAGTATTAGATCACATCAGAGACAGATTGGTTAAAATCCAAGAAGAAACAGGAAGTATGTATAATCTAGAAGCAACTCCTGCAGAATCTGCAACATATAGATTTGCTCGTGAAGACAAAAAACGCTTCAAAGGCATTATTCAAGCCGGCACAGAAGAAAACCCATATTACACAAACTCTTCTCAATTGCCAGTTGGTTATACAGATGACCCGTTTGAGGCATTAGACCTTCAAGACAAATTGCAAACAAAATATACAGGCGGCACAGTATTACACTTGTATATGAATCAACGTATTTCTTCACCAAAAGTGTGTGCACAGTTAGTAAAAAGAGTTTTGACTAACTATCGCCTTCCATACGTGACAGTAACGCCAACGTTCTCTGTTTGCCCAAAACATGGCTATTTATCTGGTGAGCACAAATATTGCCCACATTGTGATGAAGAACTATTAATCCAAAAGAAAAACCAAGCAACAGCAAGTAATGACGTTGCTTAAAACCCAAATCAAAATTTTAATAAGAAAGGAAAAATAAAATGACACAAGTAATAGACTTTAACGATATTAAATTAGCAGACGAAGAAAGACAAACATGCGAAGTTTGGACAAGGGTTATGGGTTATTTTAGGCCAGTATCAGAATTCAACAAAGGCAAAAAGTCAGAATTTTATTCAAGAAAATGCTTCTGTGAAGAAGTTGCTGTTAATGCAGACGCATACAGAGTAGCAGCAGAATAATAAAAAGAACAATTGTAGGGGACGATGCCCGCATCGTCCCTTTTTTTATATAAATTCCCCTTCACTCGTGAAGGGGTGGACGCAGACCGCGGACGGGGTAGTTAAAATGAACAAAATAAACATCAGTGGTGTAGAAACATTTTCAATGGTCGACTTTCCAAACCATATATGTGCAGCCATTTTTATGCAGGGCTGCCCATGGAAGTGCCCATTTTGTTACAACCACGCACTACAACCAATCAATCAGCAAACAGGCTTTGTCTGGGATAAGTTTATAGACTTCTTAAAAACCAGAACAAAAAACTTAGACGCGGTTGTCTTCTCAGGCGGAGAGCCCTTGGTGCAAGATTGCTTGTATGATGCAATGCTTGAGGTCAAGAACATTGGTTACAAGATTGGCATGCATACAGGTGGTTATCGCCCAGAGGCCTTAAAAAAAGTTTTACCTCTGTTAGGTTGGGTTGGCTTTGATATAAAAGCCCCATTATCAGAAGACAGATACAAACAAGTCACAGGCCCAAACCACTTTGCCTCAGTAATTCAAAGCCTTAATATGTTAATAGAAAGCGGCATTGATTTTGAGTGCAGAACCACTTGCGACCCAAGAATATTAAACGTTGAAGATATTTATAATATAGCAAAAAGCTTAAAACAAATGGGTGTCAAAAAATATCATTTGCAAAAGTATAGGCCTATTGAGTCTGACAAAACCACGCAAGAATATGAATGCGAAGAGTTTTTTAAAAACAAAGACTTAAAAGACTTTTTGAACTCAAATTTTGAGCAGTCAGAATTAAGAACATAAAATTGATTCTATCTAATCGGGAAAGGCTCTAAACCCAGCCAGTCTTAACAACATTCTTGCCAAACTTTGCCTCCAACACATCAATTGCTTTTGATATCTTGCTATCCTCAAAACAAACCACTTCATCAAATAAAGAAAGTTGCTCATTGTCTTGATATTTAATGCTTTCTAAAAACACGCCACAACTTCTATAAACCACATTTCTTTGATATATCTGCGCCAGCATCTCTGGCGTTTTTCTCATCATATCAAAAGAAGAATTTGTTGCCACATCAAGCACGCATCTTGCCTGAGTGGTAACAAAGTTGTTGTCTTTAAGCATCAGTCCAATGTTTTTAGAATATCCTTGCCAAGAGCGCATTTTTCTACATGCGTCCTGAAAATGCTCTGCAATTGCATTAATCAAAACTTCTTTATCTTTTGTTGGCTCAAAAAAAGTAGATGTTTCTTGAATAGCCTTTGGCGCTTTTGCCACAGGCTCAACGGGGGATACGCAAACTCCCTCAAGCTCGTGCTTTAAGGACAATCCCACGATTCCAAACTTTTGCCTAATCCACCTATCTTCTTTTGCCAAATAATCAGCAATATTAAAAATGCCACTCATCTTAAGTTGCAAATTTCTTTGCCTGCCAACTCCGCAAACACGCTCAACTTCAAGGCTGCCCACTTTTTCCAACACTTTTTGTGGTTGTATAACATATATGCCATTATTTGTCTTTGCCAAATCTCCTGCCAACTTTGCCAAGGTTTTAGAGCTGGATAATCCAATAGATACGCTCACTCCAGCAACCTCAAAAACTTTTGCCTTAATCTCTTTTATAATATCTACATAGCTTTTTTTATAAACCACATCAAGGCCGCTCAAATCAAGATACGCCTCATCAATTGAGACTACCTCAACATCAGGGGCATAAGACTTTAAGACCTCCATAACTTTTTTTGATATTTCATAATATCTGTCATGACGTGCTGCAATAAACGTTGTGTTCTTTTTATATTCGCCCAGCTGAAAAACAGGTGCTCCCATCTTAATGCCAAGAGCTTTCGCCTCCTTTGAGCGAGATATGACGATTCCTTTTTCAACATTGCCACTTGTCACGCAAACAGACTTGCCCAAAAGCTCTGGGTTATCCAAAACTTCGCAAGCCACAAAAAAACTGTCGCAATCAACAAGGCATATTTTTTTATATTCAGTTCTCATTTTGTTCTATAATAAAACATTCGTCATCAATGTCAACAAAAAATTTGGCACACTTATTGCATATATAAAAGCAAATTATCATAAGAGCTTTTTGTAGAAAGTTCTAACTTGGGGAAGATTATAAATGATAAATACAAAATACGTGGCACTATCTCGCCAAATGGCTCTTTGGAAGCAAATGGACGTTGTCTCAAACAATATGGCAAACGTCAACACCAATGGTTATAAGTCACAAGAAGCAATTTTTTCACAATATGTATTGCAAACACCGCAAGTTCAAAACTCAGCAAAAGAAAACGTATATTTCACTCATGACTTTGGTGAATATAAAAACTTTAATGAAGGCCCAATCACAGAAACTGGCAACGCCTTAGACGTTGCAATCAAAGGAGATGGCTTCTTTGCGGTTGAAGATAAAGAAGGCAAAGAATTATATACCAAAAAAGGTCAGTTCACACTCAATCAAGACGGTGCGCTAACAACAAATGAAGGGCATTTGGTTCTCTCAACTGCAGGTGAGCCAATATACTTTGCTCCAAATGAAAAAGATATTGCAATAACAGAAACAGGAGAAGTGTTCTCAACCGTAACAGAGGCGGGTGTTTCTCAAAACAACTTTATTGCAAACATAAAAGTAGTAGAGTTTGAAAACCCACAATTATTGCAAAAGCAAGCTGGTCAATTATATGCAAACGTTGCTGATAACAAGTCATTTGCATCAGACTCAAGATTATTGCAAGGTGCATTAGAAAAATCAAACGTAGAAGGTGTGGTTGAAATGTCAAAATTAATCAAACTACAACGTTCTTATGAATATGTTCAACAAATGATAGACGAAGAACACACACGTATGTCAAACACAATTGCCGCTTATGGGCAAATGATTTAAGGAGATAAGATATGAGATCTTTAAGTATCGGCGCAACAGGAATGCTAGCACAACAAACAAACGTTGATGTAATTTCAAATAACATCGCCAACATGAACACAACTGCATACACAAAAAGACGTGCAGAATTTAATGACTTATTATACCAAAACATTGTGCGCCCAGGGGCTGCATCAACATCTTCTCAAAATATTGTTCCATCTGGTATGCAAGTTGGTCTTGGTGTTAGAACTGCAGCAATTTATAGAGTGACAGAAGGTGCTGGCGTTAACAAAACAGATGGCAACTTAGATCTTGCAATCAGAGGCAGAGGATATTTTCAGGTGGAACTTCCTGAGGGCAAAGGTGTTGCATATACTCGTGACGGTGCGTTTCAAAGAAACGGCGACGGCGTAATGGTAACTCATAACGGTTATATTGTTCAGCCAGAAATCACAATCCCAGAAGACGCAGTTGAAGTTTATGTAAATGCATCTGGTGAGGTTTGGGTAAAACAAGACGGAGAAGTTGATGAAGTAAACGTTGGCCAATTAGAGCTTGCAACATTTGTAAATGAATCTGGGCTTGAGGCCATGGGAGATAACTTGTTCTTAGAAACTCAAGCATCGGGTGTCCCAATTGTTGACAACCCAGACACAGAAGGTTTTGGTAACATCTTACAGGGATATTTAGAGACTTCAAACGTTAACCCAGTTGCAGAAATCACAGAGTTGATATCAGCACAACGTGCATATGAGATGAACTCAAAAATCATCTCAACTTCAGATCAAATGTTAACCACAATCAACCAACTGAAATAATATAAATGAAAAAAATCTTTTTAACATCTTTATTGCTGCTTTCTTTTAACGCAAACGCATACATCATTCAAGAACCCCAAGTCTTGAGCGCAATTGTTGAAGAAAGCCCAAAGTCAAACATTGAACTAGAAGTTTTTTCTGGCCAAACATCGTTTGACATCAAAGATGCAGAAAGCCACAAATTATTAATCTCAAACATCAAATTTGATGATATGCAAAACAAGTTCTCTGCAAACGTTGAGGTCTTTGCAGATGGCTCTCCTTTTGCCTCATCTCAAATTATGGGCAGATTTTATAACCTTATTGAGGTCTTTGTCCCTGCTCAAGAAATCAAAAAAGACCAAATAATAACAAAAGAAATGTTAAAAACAATAACACTTCAAGAAAACAAGGCCAAAGATATATATGCCACATCACAAGAAGACATCGTTGGCCGTGAGGCAAAAAAAGATTTGGTAAAAAACAGATTGGTTTTAAACAAAGATATTCAAAAGCCAATATTAGTAAACAAAAATGAATTAACAAACGTCATTTATAAAACAGGCAAAATGGAGATTGCAACCAAGGCATATGCAAATTCAAACGGCAGCATAAACGACATAATAGAACTAACCAACCCAAGCTCAAAAAAAAGCATTATGGGCAAAGTGGTTGGCAAACACACAGTCATTATTGAAGGGGAAAAATAATGAAGAAAATAATTTTAATAATATTGATGACATCATCACTTTCTGGTTGTGGCATCTGGGGCAGATTAAAAAACATTGGGCAAAAGCCAGCTTTAAGCCCAATAGAAAACCCAACCACAAAGCCAGATTATATGCCAGTCTCTCAACCAATGCCAGAGATGCCAAAACAATCAGCATCTGCAAATTCTTTGTGGCAAAAAGGCTCATCTGGATTTTTCAAAGATTTAAGAGCCTCTCAAGTTGGCGATATCTTAACTGTTAAAATAAGCGCACAAGATGCAGCATTAATGGAAAATGAAACAGAACAAAACAGAGAAGACAACTCCGATTCTATGAGCATCAACGCCTTCGCAGGGTTTGAAAAAAATATAGAAACAGCGTTTCCTGAGGGTGCCGACGCATCAGATATGCTAGACATAACCTCAAACAGAGAAATCTCTGGCGATGGCAAAATAGATAGAAAAGAAAGCATTGATATGACTTTGGCAGCAACCGTAATTCAGGTTTTGCCAAACGGCAACTTAGTCATTCAAGGCACACAAGAAATAAGAGTTAATTATGAAGTAAGACAGTTGTCCGTAGTTGGCATCGCAAGACGCGCAGATATAAGTTCAGACAATACAATTCAGTCTTCAAAAATCGCAGATTTACGCGTATCTTATGGCGGCGAGGGAGTAATCTCAGAGGTTCAACAACCTCGTTATGGTCGCCAGTTCTTAGATATCGTAGCACCATTTTAGTAAGCACAGGCACAGTATGTGCCAATTTTCCCCAAGAAAGATCGGCTCTCCCCAAGTCCGATCTTTTTTATTAACCAAATTTTATATTAATTGTGCTTTAATACGCATATGAAATATAGCACAAAAGCATATCCCAACAAACCGATTCCATTTTTAATTCACTATGCACTTAAAAACAAATGGATTGTTTTAATAGCGCTCTTTTTTGGAGCGCTTGAGGTTGCTGCAGAAAAACTCTCTCCACTTTTCTTTTCAAAAATAACCGGCTTGTTTAATGAGGATACAGACTTCTCTGCTATCAAATCAAAGTTTTTTTTGTTTATTGGTTTATATGTAGTAATGGAGTTATTATCTAGAGCCTTTTATTATATCACAAAAAAATCAATAGAAGTAAAACTAGGGCCAAAATTAATCAAAGACATTGCAACAGATTTGTTTTATTATCTGCATGGACACAGCTTGGAATATTTTTCAAACAATATGGCAGGCAAACTTGCAGACAAAGTCAGGGGGGCTGCAGAAGTAGCATCAGGTATAAGTGAAGACGTTTTATTTTTTATAAGAATGTTTTTTAATTTTATCGTAACAATTATAATGTTTGCAGCAATAGACATAATGTTTTCGGCCTCATATCTGGCAATTGTTATAATTTCTTGGATGTATTTTTATCACATCTCAAAGTCAATATCAAAAAAAAGAAAAGAGCTCGCACAAAGTCGCTCAGAAGTTTCTGCCAATTTTATAGACGCTTTTCAAAACATATTTTTCATAAAAATTTTCAATGCTCAAAAATATGAAGAAAAGCGCTTCTTAAATAATATGCAAGAAGAGGGTAAAAAGCAAAAGTCATATGGCTTAACAGATCTTGCTCAGTCAAATATAAAGTTTTTATTTTATACAATCTTAAACATTTCATACTTAATATATGCTCTATATCTATGGAAAGAAGGTATAATAAAAGCAGAAAGCGTCGTCTTGGTGTTTTTCTTAATCAACCAGACATCAGGCATTATGGAGCAATTATTATATCTTGTTATAAAGCTAAACAACAAGCTAGCAGAGCTAGAGGCGCACTTAGAACCATTTGCAGTAGAGCATGACATAAAAGATGCAACAAACGCAAAAAAATTAAAAGTCAAAGAAGGCAAAATAGAGTTTAATAACATAAGCTTTGCATATAAAGAGGGCAAAGATGTTTTTAATAATTTCTCCTTAACCATTAAGCCCAAGCAAAAAATTGGTATAGTCGGCGCTTCTGGTTGTGGCAAATCAACATTAATAAATTTATTGCAAAGATTTTATGATATTGACTCAGGCTCTATAAAAATAGGTAACAAAGATATAAAAAAAATTACACAAGACAGCTTAAGGCAAAATATTTCTCTCATCTCTCAAAGCACGCATTTGTTTGACAGAAGCTTAAAAGAAAACATTGCCTATGGCAAGCAAAACGCCAAAGAAGAAGACATTATAAAGGCTGCAAAAAATGCCTATGCACATGAGTTTATAAAAGATTTAGAAGAAGGCTATAACACAATCTTAAAAGGCACAAAAAAGCTCTCTGGAGGGCAAATGCAACGCATCTCAATTGCAAGAGCATTATTAGAAGACGCTCCAATATTAGTCTTAGACGAGGCAACATCTTCCCTTGATAGTCTTTCAGAAAGCTACATTCAAAAGTCAATTGCAAAGCTTATCAAAAACAAAACAGTAATAGCCATTGCACACCGCCTTTCAACCTTAAAAAATATGGATAGAATTATTTTCATCGAAGATGGCAAAATAATAGAAGACGGCACCATAAAACAACTGCTTTCTAAAAAGACCAAGTTCAAAGAATTCTGGAACATGCAAAAACTAAAAGAGGGAGAAAAAGATGAAAAAAAATAACTACCCTCAAAGAAAGCAAAATCGCTTAAAATATTATAACTATGCAAAAAGCGGCGCTTACTTTATAACAATATGCAGCAAAGGCAAAAAGTGCATATTCGCAAAAATTGTAGGGGACGGGTCTACCGTCCCGATAAAAACAAACTTATCAAAACTAGGAAAAATTATAAATGAACACATAATTCAAATTAACAAAAAATATCCAGCTTTCTTTATAGACAATTTTGTAATTATGCCAAATCATATACACATTCTTTTAAGCCTTGCAGATAGCGGGACGGCAAACCCGTCCCCTACAATAAGTGATGTCATAGCTTGGTTAAAATACAAAACATCACAAAAAGCAAATGCCACAATTTGGCAGCGCTCATTTCATGACCACGTTATCAGAAACCAAAGTGCATACCAAAAAATTTATCAATACATTCAAGAAAATCACCTTCGTTGGCAAAGCGATAGATATTATTCAAGCAATGAGGAAGAGTGCGTGTTCGCTAAAGCTGTAGGGGACGGGTCTACCGTCCCGATAAAAATAAACTTAGCAGAGGGAGAAGAAGATGGCAAATAGATTTCCTCAAAGCCCCTTAAA
>CAYJIO010000003.1:0-1779 GCA_964370255.1 uncultured Azospirillaceae bacterium | reverse complement strand
AAACTTAGCAGAGGGAGAAGAAGATGGCAAATAGATTTCCTCAAAGCCCCTTAAAGTTTGCTTGGCAATACATAAAAAAATATAAGGGAACCTTGTTTTTAATATTAATTATAACCCCAATTGGAGTTATCGTCAACGCGCTTCTTCCGTGGTTTATGTCAAGAGGTGCAGATTTGATAACCTCAGGCAAAGACCCAGAATACATCTGGCAAACAGTTTTTTATTATTTGCCTTATATGATTGCACTGCTAGCATTCTCATACACAGCAAACACAATTACAATGGTTGTTGTTGACTATAAGCTAAGCGCAGATTTATACGTTGATGTTGGCAAAGATTTATTTGCAACCCTTCTTCCTCACTCAAAAAGATTTTGGCAAAAAAACCAAGCAGGGACTTGCTATAATAAATTTAATATCTTAAGGCAAAACTCAAGTGCAAATGGTGGATACGCTGGCATTATATATTTTTTATATAGAAGAACTCTTAATTTGTTTGTGATTTTGTTTTTAATTGCAAGAATTAACTTATCGCTTGCAATTTCTATATTTATCTTTGCATCGTTATTGGGCGTTTTCTTGTCCTTGTCATCAAAAAGTGTTGAGATTGCCTCAAAAGAAAAATCAAAAAAATCTTCAGAAGCGTTTGCAAAAATGATAGATATGTGTAACAACTTCTTTTTAATAAAAGCATTTGGCACCAAGCAAAAAGAGGCAAAAACATTTGCAGAAAATTTAACGCAGCTTCAAGATGCAACTGCAACATATTATCAAAAGCACTTAAAGCACACAGCAACACAACAGGTTTTGAGTGTTCTGTTTCAAATAATTTTTGTTCTTTATGCCTCATATCTGTGGGTGCAAAAAGAGATAAGTGTTGGTGATTTAATATATATTTTTACAACCCTAATCTCAATGATGATGATGTTTAGAATTTTTGGCTATGCAATTTTAGGAATAAAGTCATATAAAGGCGCAATGCAATCAGCGATTCCTTTATATAATGAAAAATATGAAATCAAAGACGGAAAAAAAGCCTTAAAAATAAAAAAAGGCGCAATAGAACTCAAAGACGTTTTCTTTTCTTATGATGGCAAAAAAGATGTTATTCAAGGCATTAGCTTAAAAATAAAAGCCAAAGAAAAGATAGGAATTGTTGGCGTTTCTGGCGGTGGCAAAACCACAATCGCTCATTTGTTGCAAAGACAATATGACATCAAATCTGGCACCATAAAAATAGACGGACAAGACATAAAAGATGTCAAACTAAACAGCCTGCACAAGGCCATCGCATTTATTCCGCAAGATACAACCTTGTTTCATAGAGCCATATCAGAAAACGCAATTTATGGCTCGTTTAACTCCTCAGACAAAAAGCAAAAAGATGCATTTAACAACTCATATATAGATGAGTTTATAAAAAAGCTCCCCAAAGGATATAACACTCTTGTTGGTGACAAAGGTGTCAAACTATCAGGAGGCCAAAGACAAAGAGTTGGCATTTCAAGAGCCATCTTAAGAGATGCGCCAATATTAATATTAGATGAGGCAACATCAGCCTTAGACAGCAAGTCAGAAAAATACATTCAAACCTCAATACAAGAAATAATCAAAGACAAAACCGTCATAGCCATAGCGCACAGATTATCAACCTTAAAAGAGATGGACAGAATTGTTGTAATAGAAAAAGGCAAAATAATTCAAGACGGCAAGCCAAGTGACTTAATTAAAAAAAGAGGCAAGTTTGCCAAGCTCTGGAAAATCCAGATGGATATATAAT
>CAYJIO010000002.1:0-30207 GCA_964370255.1 uncultured Azospirillaceae bacterium | reverse complement strand
GGGAGTTGTCTTCCCGCAGATAAGCCATCTTCTACTTAAAACAAGCAGCCCGCACACCAAAAATCCATTAAAACAAAAAAACACCCCACGGGCTTTTTTATCTGTCCACTTTTTGGGGTACAGTTCAAAATCTTGGAGTGCTTTGTTAAGCATATAAAAGCTCTTAATCGCCTTTATATACTCTCATTAATGCTTCGCTCGCGTTTTTTGTTATGCCTTAAACTTTTTTAACAAACTCAGACTTAAGGTTCATCGCGCCAAAGCCAACAACTTTGCAAGATATATTATGCCCAGCCTCGTTTGTTAGCGTAATGTTTTTTACAACAGTTCCTTGCTTGACAGGGTTTGAAGCTCCCTTTACCTTAAGGTCTTTAATCACAACAACACTGTCTCCATCGGCTAATGTATTTCCGTTTGCATCAACCACTTTTATTGCCTCATCATCATTTGCGTTTGCCTCTCCGTTCCACTCGTGTCCGCACATTGGGCAAACAAAAAGTGTTCCGTCAAAATAAGTTGCATCAGAGCCGCACACGGGGCAATTTGGTATATTATCACTCATAATCATTTTCCTTTATTCATTAAAAGTTCAGGATATCCGTGAGATATCTTTTTTGATATATCAAGCCCCAAACTTTGCGTTACCTCAACAAGTCTTTGCTGTGTTTCAAGGGTGTCTTGTCCCATAATTTCAACTTCAACAAAGTTGCCCAAATCTAAAACATTATCAATTGTAACATTGATGCCATTTTTATAATAAGTTTCTCTTTTTTTGTTCACAACGCATTTTGGTATATGCATTATTGTGTTTATCATATATGCAAGTTTCTCAGCGCCTAAGGCACTTATATCGACCTCTGTTTCCCTGCAAGCAAAGTCAGATACCCTTTGATGAAAATCAAAAGAGGCTTTGTTGTTGATTTTGTCTTCTCTAATCCTAAGCCAAGATTGCTGCCCCTTAATGTCTTCTGCAACAATATAATATGAATCTATCTGATGCTTTGCATTCTTTTTTTCATATCCATTTTTTATCAATGCCGGAACAATGTCAGCATCTGTCTTAATCTTAACCTCAATCTCTAGATTCTCACTCATTATTATCTCCCTATTGTTCCTTTTCTTTCTTTTATTTAGTTTATATATCAATATCCATAATTTTCAACACAATTTTATCATAACATTTCAACATTTGTTTTAATGTTATGATAAAAAGTTAGTCAATCAGCAGATAAAAGAATCTTCTTAATAACCTAAAAAAAAGTTTTTAATTTAAGAATCTTTAGTATAATATTGCAAACAAGGAGAATATTTAAAATGAAAATCGTAATTGAAAGAGCAAATTTATTAAAAACACTTAGCCACATGCAATCAATTGTAGAAAGAAGAAACACAATCCCCGTGCTGGCAAACATAAAAATAGAAGCCCTAGGCGACGGCATTAGCTTTAAGGCAACTGATATGGACACAGAAATCACAGAAATTACAGATGCCCAAGTTATTGAAAAAGGCGCAATTACAGCCCCAGCGCATATGTTATATGACATTGTCAGAAAGTTATCAGACGGATCTCAAATAGAGCTTACATACCCAGATGAAAAAGGCGGCTTGTCAATATCTTCAGCGCGCTCAAAGTTTTCGTTGTCAACAATCCCTGCAGAGGATTTTCCTGTTATTGCATCAGACAAGTTGCCAATAAACTTCACTCTTGAAAAAGAAGAGCTTAAGGCTTTGATTGACAAAACAAAATTTGCAGTTTCAACAGAGCAAACCAGATATTACTTAAACGGAATTTATGTTCATGCCAAAAAAGATGGGCAAGAAAAAGTTTTGCGTGTTGTTGCAACAGATGGCCACAGACTTGCTTGTGTAGAATCTGCATTGCCACAAGGTGCAGAAGACGTTAAAGGCGCAATCATTCCAAGAAAGACAGTTGCAGAAATAAGAAAGCTTTTAGATGACACAAGTGCAGCTCAAGTTGATATTTCTTTGTCAGAAAACAAAATAAAATTTTTATTAAACGATGTTACCTTAACCTCAAAATTAATTGATGGCACATACCCAGATTATGAAAGAGTAATCCCAACCGGCAATGACAAAACATTAACAATGCCAGTTAAAGAATTGGCATCAGGTGTTGACAGGGTTTCTGTTGTTGCAGAAAGAACCAAAGCAATAAAAATGACAACTGCAGAAAATAAAGTTACAGTCCTAACCTCTAGCCCAGACTTAGGCGACGCATCAGAAGAACTTTCTGCAAATTATTCAGCAGCCTCAATAGAAGTTGGCTATAACTTTAGATATTTATTAGACATCTTAAATGAAATTAAGGGTGAAAATGTTCAAATAACATTCTCAGACGGGTCGTCACCATCGATTCTATCAGACCCAGAAGATAAATCATCTTTATATGTCTTAATGCCAATGAGAGTATAATGACAACAAACTGCTTAAACTCATTATATCATTTAGTATCAAAGTCAGGTGTCAAAAGCCTGACTTTATCAAACTTTAGAAATTATCAATTCTTAAAACTAGAGCCAGAGTTTGGCATTGTTGTAATATATGGCCAAAACGGCTCTGGCAAAACAAACATACTAGAGGCATTGTCTTTGCTTGCCCCCGGAAGAGGCTTGCGCTCTTCAAAATTATCAGAAATTCAGCGCATAGGCCCAGCACTTGTTACAGGCTTTGATGATGCAAACTACACTTGGGGCATAAACGCAAACATATTTAAAAACCAAGAAGAATACAATATCGGCACAGGCATAGAAAAAGGCAGCGTTTATGACAAAAGAATAATAAAAATAAACGGAGAAAAAGCCACCTCACAAGCCGAGCTTGGCAGATATATTTCAGCCCTATGGTTAACCCCTCAGATGGACAGAATCTTCAATAAAGGCTCAAGCCAACGCAGATCTTTTTTAGACAGGCTTGTATATGCCTTTGACATTGAGCATGCCAAAAGAGCCTCTCAGTTTGAAAACCTTGCCAAGCAATGGCAAGAGCTATTAAGACAAGGTTGCCAAGATAATCACTGGCTTTTTGCCATAGAAGAAAAAATGGCAGCACTAGGTGTTGCAATAGCAGCCGCAAGGGTTGAGCATGTTAACAAACTAAATTCTTGGATATCTCAAGAAAAAGAAAGCGTTTTTCCAAGCGTTGATATTAAGCTTTCTGGCATAATAGAAGAAATGCTTGAAGAAAAAAGCGCCCTAGAAGTTGAGGACTATTATAAAATTTTGTTATATAATAACAGAAAAAAAGCCATAGAGGGCACAGTAGAAGGCATTAGCAAAACAGATATGAAGGTAACATACAAAAAAAAGCACATGCCAGCAGAGCTTTGCTCAACAGGGGAGCAAAAATCTTTGCTCATTACCATAATTTTGGCTCAAGCAAAGGCTCAGACATTGCACCAAGGCTTTGCGCCGATTCTCTTGCTTGATGAGGTTTGCGCTCATCTCGATGAAGAAAAAAAAGAAGCCCTATTATCAAAAATAATAGAGCTAAATGTTCAAGCTTTTATTACCGCAACAGACAAAGATTTGTTTTCATCAATAAAAAACCAAGCCCAGTTTGTTGAACTTAAAGCTCTCCAAGAAAAAAACTCTGCCTTATTTTGAAAAGCCCTAAGAATAATACCTTAAAATTCCTGAAATAAAGACATTCCTCTTTGCATTCTTGCAGCCTGAGTTTCAATAACTGTGCCAAGGTTTAACTTGCCACTTTTAATGTTGCCTCTAACTGCGCAGCCTTGAGTTGCATCTGGATTCGCAAATAAGAAAGCCGCGTCTGGTTTTTTTCTGCCAATTCCGTTTAGTGATTGGTGCATAACCATTTGCATTCCTCTAGAAAACAAGTCATAGGCCAAGTCTTCACTAAGCTCAGTTGCTGAAGCATATTTTACAACCGAGTTAATAGCATCTTGCACGTTGTTTGCGTGTATTGTAGACAACACAAGGTGTCCAGACGTTGCCGCACGCAATACTTCAGAGGCTGTTTCAGGCGTTCTAATCTCGCCCACAAAAATAAATCTTGGTTTTGATCGAAGGGCAGACTTTAGAGAGCCTCCCCAGTTTTCATTAACGGGCTCTGTTTGTTTACATACGCCAAGCCCACCTTTTGCCGCTTTATATATTCCGTCTAAAGGCATCTCTGCAGGGTCTTCAATTGTATAAGCAAAACCACCTTCTGTTGCCAAAAACTCTTTTAACAAGGCAGAACAAGTTGTTGTTTTACCGCCGCCTGTTGGTCCAGATATTAATATAAGCCCCGTCATTCCACTTAATGATTGTAGCGTTCTCACAAGGTTAGAATCAAAGCCAAGAGCATTAAATGGAGGCACGTTTTTTGGCATTTTTCTGCCACAATATTGTGGCCCATAAATTCCCTTTGTTCTCTCAATTCTATAATGAATTCCCTTAAAATTTATGGAGTAACTAGGGTGCTCGTCTTTATAGCCGTCTTTTAAGGCTTGATAAAACTCTGCCATGTCAAGGGCTTCAAACTCCATAAGCGCTGTTTCAGACCTTGGGTCTGGAATGTAAATCTCTTTTTCAGAAATAACATATATATCTGAAAAGTTAATATCATTAATATTGTTCATAATAAACTCCTTTTAAGATGCTTATATAATAGATTTGTTAAAGTTTATTTAATTTCTATGTTTTTAAGCTTGCATAAATAATTGTTTTTAGAAGGGCTTGCAAAATATGCCCCGGCCTGAACCTCTATTAAAGATTCTACAAAAGAAAACTGCCTAACCTGATGATATGTAATTCCGTCAAAAGAAAAAGATGCAAAAAACACGTTTTCTTTTTTAATAATCTTATAAAAAATATCTTTTTCAACTTTCTTAAGCGGATAAACAGCCCAGTCAGAAACCCCCATAATGCTTGCAGATGTCCCAATATTAGTTTTTTTTATGCTATCACTCATCAAAGATATCTTAAATGCATTTTGATTGTTTATCTTAATCATAAGCCCACACTGAGAAAAATTTGCAAAGTCCATAACCTCAAATTGCGCCTTAATTTCAAAGTCGCCAATTTTTGGCACATAAAAAAAGGCTGCATTTCTTTTTGAAGAGTTGTTTGCCTTATCAAGCCAAAAATCTGTTTCAGCCCCTGCAATTATATTAACTCCGCTATCAATAAAAGAGATGTCTTCAGGCTCGTTTTCCCACTCAAAGTTTTTTATAAAGTCCAAAATCATTAAAAGCTTCTCACTTCATAATTTTCCATTTCTTCAAAATATTTCTTTTGGTCTTTTTCTATTTTTTTTGGAGCAATAATTTTAAGAGTAATAATTTCATCGCCAGATTTAACTCCCTTGCCTTTGAGCCTAAGCTTGTCTCCGGTTGATGAAAGTGGTGGTATGTTAATGCTTACTTTACCATCAATTGTTGGAGCAGTTATTTTTCCGCCGAGCATTGCTTCTTTTATAGAAATTGGCAAATCTAAAAGAATGTTGTTACCACTTAATGTAAAGTATTTGTGTTTTTCAACATCAAGTGTTATCAAAGCATCTCCGTTTGCGCCACCATTAAAGCTTTGCTCACCCAGTCCTTTTAGTCTGAGCGTTTGTCCGTTTATTGAGCCACTTGGTATTTTTACATTAACTTTTTTTCCACTAATTGAGATTGATTTTTCCCCTCCCTTAATCGCAGATAAAAAGTCAACTTTTAAGCTATAGCCAACATCTTGTCCTTTATGAGCTCTTCTCTGACGCGTTCTGTTGCCAAAACCGCCTCCCATAGAAGTGCCCCCAAACATAGAAGAAAATATGTCGTCAAAATCAAAGCTTTGCCCCCCACCATTAAATCCGCTGCCAAAGGGGTTTCCAGAATACTGTTGCCCAGAGCCAGAGCCAAATCCAGCCCCAAAACCTGTAGGTTTGCCATCAGCATCTATTTCATTGTTGTCATATTTTTTTCTTTTATCTTTATCGCCCAAAATATCATAAGCGCCAGAGACTTCTTTGAACTTATCAGAGGCCTCAGCGTTGTCTTTATTAACATCTGGGTGATATTTGCGCGCAAGCTTTCTATATGCAGACTTAAGTTCTGCATCGGTTGCATTTTTGCTAACGCCAAGAGTATTATATAAATTTTTCATAAATTTAATATAGATATTTTATTTATTATTTGCAATACCAAACTTTATAGAGATTCCATAATTTCTTTTTGGCTGTCTTCAAATAAAACAATGTTTTTATAATCAATAATCAGATAAGCTTGCCCTTGACTATTTACATTAACGCTTAATGCCACTCCAACTTCATTATTATAAAATGTAGCATAAAGTTCTGCCTCGCCAGAGCGCAATTGTTCCAAAAAATTTGCATTCCCTATGGGCTCTTCAATAGTTTTTTCAACCTCTTTGTTGTCAACAATGGTTGTTTCTTTTGTTTTTAGGCCAATATAAAATTCTTCTGCATTGCCATATTTTTTTTCAAGCAGTTGATAATATTTTTTATATTCTCTTAATATCTCAGATGCTTCAGGGCTGTCATTTATAAATGCGCCATATGCCAATATTTTCCATAAAGTATTATTTTTTCCAAAAGATATTACAATCTCATCAAAACCTTCTATAGGCTTTGGCAAATATTTTGTTTTATATGAATTGGGATAATCATATAAATTATACTTTTGCAATATAACACCCATGTTTTTAATGTGCTCTTGACTAGCTCCCCATAAAAGTCCAAATGGCGCCTGAGAGGTTTGTTCATCCTCAAAGCTTTTTCTTTCTTTATAAGAATCTGCATCACTGCTTTTTATCTTCATTTTCTCAAGATTTCTGCCAGATAGGTGCTTTGCTGCATCAATGGCGTTATTTCGAATGTCATCTTGCTTGATTTCCTCACTAATAATAAGTGAAGAATAATCATCTCTTGCGCTTGCAGGAGTTGCAAACAATAAAGTTACTAACAAAGTTAAAAGCATCATAAAAACCTTTCTTTACATTAAATATATATTTATTATAATAAAAAAATGCAAAAAGACAATATATTAAATTTAAGCAGAGAATTAATTTCTCAAAAAGGGCTAGATTATTTATCGGTTAGAAAGATATCTTCATACCTGGATATCTCTGTGGGCTTCTTTTATGGGCGATTCCCTCACATAGATAATTTTATAGACGCGCAAAATAACATCACCCTTGAGGACTTATTAAAAAAAATAAAACAAGTTGATAAGTCAAAAGACGCATACGCAAACATAAACAAAATGGCAGATATCTTTATAGATTATACAAACTCAAACAAAGTTTTGTGGAGCTTGTTGGGCAAATCTTTGTCTTGGCAAAGCTCAAAACAAATTGCCTCTATAATAAGATACATAGACAAAGAGTTCTATAAACTACTTAAAAATATGCCTCAAAAGAAAAGAAAGCTCTCAACCAGATTGATTGTTCTTTCAATGTTTTGCGTTTCAAACATTTTATTAGACAAGCCCCAAGATATTAAAGTGTTATTAAACACATATCTTGCTGGCTTAAAAGTATTAGAGTTATGCTAAAAAACGTTTAATCTCTTCTTTTAAGATTTTGCTTTGCATTTTGCTTCCATGCCCATGGTCAGAAACAATAACAAGTTTTGCATCATTCATTGCTTTGCAAATGCTATATGCTCCAATTACAGGGCAAAGCATATCAAGCCTATTATGCACTATAAGTGTTGGAATATCAGCAATTCTTTTAATATTTTTAATAATCTGTTCTTCTTTAATAAAACACTTGTTTGCCATATAATGCAAAAACGTTTTAGACGAGTTTAAGTACTTAAAGTTTGCCTCTTTTAATTCTGGCTCAAGGCTGCCTATAATGTATTCATATCCGCAATAATATTTCATAGCCTTTGCTTGCTTTGTCTTGCTTTTTGATATAATCATTTCATAAAATTCTTTTGCGTCTTTGCCGTTTGCTTCAACCTCTTCCATAATTTCAGGATAAAAAATTCTGCTTTGATTAAAAGCCCAATTATCAGAAATTTTGTCGGCTAAATAAACTGATTTTAAGATAAGTTTTTCAACCATTTTAGGATTCTTTTCTGCAAACAAAAGTGCCAAGCAACTTGCCCAAGATGACCCGTATAATATAAAGCTTTTCAATGACAAGTGTTTTGCTATCCTTTCCATATCTGACAAAGTTTTTTGCGTTGTGTTTTCTTTTAACATATCTTTGAATTTAGATTTTCCGCAGCCTCTTTGGTCAAACATAATAACTCGATATTTTCTTAAGTTAAAATATCTTGCATATTTTGCAGAGCAATAATGCCCAGGGCCTCCATGGGTGGCTAAAATAGGCTTCCCTTTTGGATTGCCATATTCTGCAACATAAATTTCATGCCCGTCTTCCTCGGGTAAATACGATTCTCTATATGCCTTTGGCTCAAAAAATTTAAACATAAGAAACTCCTTTTTAGTTGTTATTAATTTTATCTTTATCATAGACATAATAAAAACACAAGCTATAATAAATCACATGAATGAAGGTCAAAAAAAAGCATCTCAAGAAGATTTGTGGAGAATAAACAACTACATTCTCTTAAAAGACTATCTTGACAGAACCATTTCAAGAATAGCCGCTCGCTGTGTCAGAAGCGGCAATATTGCTATTGAGGAATATCCTTTTTATGGATACATCTTAGACGTTTTAGATGAGATATGTGAAACAGGTGACTACCTTCTTTCAAAAAAATATTTAACCCCTTATATAGAAGAAAAAATAAAAGGCGGTGTGTCAATGTTTAAGAAATCTCTTGCTGAATACAAGCAAGAACTTGACCACAACTCATCTCCGGCCATGATAAAAGATGACGCAGATTTGTCTCAGGCAAAAAACATTTTTGGTGCTCTGGATTTTGACCCCACAGAGGGTGCTGGCATGAGTGCAGATGATGTTGTGGCAAAATTATCAGATGCTCATAAAAAAGAGATGGATAGCAAAAAACAAAACGCTAATAAGGATAATAAATGATAAGAAAGACTTTAACATTATCATCATTTTTGCTATTGTTTTCTTGCCATTTGTGGTCAAATGACAATACATCAACACAGCCAAGCTCTCCGATTCTAGATGCCCCAATAATAAATCCAATAGACACTGGCGTTGTAAAAACAACAAAAGGCGCTCAGAATCTAGACCTTGAAAGACCTTTGCGTTGCTATGTAAATTGGCAAACTCAACAAATGATTACAACAATACCTTATAATATAACAGCTTTTAATCTTGTTAAAAATGGCGCCAATGATGCTCTACCACGTTTTGAGGTAACAGGTTTTTCTTTTGACAAGCAATCAGCCTCTTCTGCATTGCAAAAACTATTAAAAGAAGCTGAGATAAAATTGATAGCAAAAGACGGCCCTTATGCCAGAATTTCTGCGCAAAATTTGCGAGGAGAATTTGTTGACGTTATAAATATGATAACCTCGGCAGCAGATTTATTTTATACTTATGATGCCAACAATAAGGTCTTAAAAATCTCAAGAAAAGCAAGCTTTACGCTATATGTTCCCAAAAATCGTCCAATTATACTTGCGTTGTTAGACGTTTTAAGAGGCGCTGGGATAACAGATATAACAACAGACTGGTCAGATTATTCAATAACTTTTGACGCAGATGTTGAGTTAAAAAACAAAATTATGACCTTAATCGGATATTTTGAAGAAAGTCCAACTTTAATTACTTATGACGTATATACAATGCGTGTCTATCCACACAATACACAAACAGGGGTTGTATGGCAAAATCTTGTAAAATCCGTTGACTTTGGCACAATAAAAACAGCAAAAACAGGTGTTATGGGTAGGGTTGTGACAACCTCTAATGATATCAATATCCAAAAGTTACGTCAATTCTTAAGCACTCAAGCAAGGGTTAAGATGGTTTCTCAAGGAAAATTTGCGGTGCCAAACCTTTGGTTTTCAAGGTTTGATGTTGGCAAATGCGGCAGCACCAACAACTTTGAATCAGGTTTATCTGTTTTAACAAAAACCTCTCTAGAAAGAGAAAACAGAATTTTCTCAAGCATCACTCTAGACACCCCAAAAGGCGAGCTTACAAAGTTTGACGTCAGATCAAAGCTTGGAGAAAACTTCCTTATTATAGGTATAGATAATGATGTTATAGAAAGCCAAGGCAGACAATCAGAGCTTGTTATGTTTATTGTTCCAAGGCTTATAAGAACCCTAAAAACAACCAAGCATTTAGAAGATAATATATAGAGGTGCAAATGAACGATATCAATAACAACATTCCAAATCGTCCCAGACTAAAAAAAGTTAAAAGACCAATAAGAAGAGAAGACACCTCTAGGGTTTTTAGTCAAAAAGTATATACTCCGGAAGCAATAGATGACAACAAAGACTTGCATGATATTGATCTAGACGCTCTTTTAGATGGAGCTCCAGAGCAACCTCAATCTACCGACATTGTTCCCAAAGAGGAATTGCAATCGCAAGACGAGTTTCCCAAGTTTATAAATCAAATACAAGAAGAAGAGCCTCAAGAGGTTTTGCCTTCTTTTGTGAATAAAAAAAATATCATTATAGCTCTTTTGGGCTCATTTATTGTTGGTTTTTTTATAAGCTCAACTTTTTTTAATCCGCCTGAAGTTGTTAAAGGTGGTTTGCAAGGCGTTGTTCCAAACATTGAAGTGCCAAGGGGCAGGGCAAGATGTGGTCTAACAGACAGAACTCAAGGTTGTGTGTTATATTTAATGAATCCGCAACGCCAAGAGCTTAATGGCAGAGACTTTTATGACCTTGCTTCCCAGCTAACAGCTCGTCAAAGATTTGTTATAGAAACGGGTAATATGCGTTATTCAAACACAAAAATAAGACCCGGAGAAATAGGGCAGTTTAATATCCCGCCATTATAATTATAACGTTTCAAGTTCTGGGTGTTCTTTAATATTCAGAACTTTTATTTTTGGCTCAAACAAGTATTGATGATTGCTTTCTTTTATATATTGGTCGATGCCCGATTCTATTTTGTTTTTCAACTCTGCCTTGCCGTGTTCATCTTCATTAACATATATATCAACTCCCCAAAATATGGTGTCTTCATCATCATAGAAAAAGACCTCATAAGAAAGAGCTTTGCTGTTTGATGCTTGTAATATTTGCTTAGAAATATTTTTTATCTCATTTTGGTATTGTGCTTGTTTTAGAGTGTTTGCAACCTCAACAAAGTTTTTGTTATTATCAGTTTTTGATGCAATTTTAAGCATAAGGTGCAAGCTTCCTATCAACGTTGCAAATTTTATCATCAAGTTTTCTGCAATTTCTAGGCTTTTCTCCATGTCTTCAAAAAATGGCTTCAAGGCGCTAGATGCCATCTCAAAGAGCCCAATATTTATGAGGTTGTTTATATAAAGGATATATATTGCGGTGTCGACCTCATCAATCTCTTGCCATATTTTGTTTGCAAGGCTAATGGCGTCTTCTTTTTTTGCAAGCATGATGTGTGTTTGCATCAAAAGTATAAGGCTTTCAACGTCATCTTTGTTGTCATTAAGTTTTTTATATATGTGCGTTTGTAGTTCAACAATTCTTTGAGCATTTGCAGGTTTTAGTTGCAAAAGCTCTTCAAAAATCATAAAGGTTTCCATATTAGCCTCGCTTTGTTTCTTAAATTATATTAGCTTGCGCAAAAAAAGTCCATTGAAAATATTTGTTTATATAATAACTAAACTTTAATAATAATAACTTAATATATGTTCTTGCATAAACAAAAAATTAATATAATATAATTTATAATATATGCATTATAAAAATGTGGAGATTTTTTCTTGAAAGAGCCAATATTAAAAGCCGTAGCAAACCCTCCAAAAATATTGTGGGCACCTTTTTTGCCAACAATGTTAAACTTGGGCCTGCAGTTTCCATTTATGTTTATGATTATAGGCGTTTTTCAAATAAACCCAATTATTTTTATGGCCTCAATTACGATTGTGCATCTTATTTGCGTTGCTTGGGGTGTTAAAGAGCCTCATCTTTCTGCAATGATTCAAGCATGGGGCAAGGCAAATAAAACTTCTCATAATTTATATAAAGTAAAGGGGAATAAGTTTGAGCCCTAGTTTTGACATTTTCAGCGTGTTTACGCAAGGTTTGGGTAGCCCAGAGGTTCTTGTTGCTCTCATAGGCTTTATCTCAGCAGGCGCTTTTGCAGGTTTTTTTGTTACAAAAGTTGGGCATTACTTTTTGCCACAGCCAAGAGAAACCAGAGTTTCAGATTTCTTGCCATTTAACAAAATTTTATCAGATGGAATCACTATTCAATGTTATAATGGTGCTTTAGTTCGTGTTTTTGAAGTTGAGGGCATTGACTGGTCTTTTGTTACTGAGGCTCAGTTGTATTCAATGTTTGAGGCAAAAAAATCTTGGATAGACGCCATGAGCGACCTTAGAATTACGTGCAGAGTTATCACAACAAGAGACAAAGTAGCCGTTGAGGATTATGAAGATAATTTTGAAAACGAGCTTTTAGAAGATATTTCTCAAATATGGAAAGACAGCTTAGATAGAATATATAAAAACTATCATTATATTGTTTTGTCAGTAGAAGACAGAAAAGACGCTCTTCAAGACTTGAACTATGCATCTCAGTCTTTGCTTGCTATATTAAGCGAATATGGTATAAAAACTTTGTTTGAAAGCCCAGATAGCCCTGCAAGCTCCAGTCCCTTAAAAGTTTATTCAAAAATATGCAGCCCCATAACAAAGCCAGAGCCCAAAGTTGGTTCTGCACAAGGCGCTAGATTAAATGAAATGCTAACCGCAGATCAAATACATTTTACTGGTGATGATGGCATAATAAAGTTTCAGTCTGGTAATAAAGAGATGTTTGAGATATCAATAGGGATAAGAAGCTGTGGTGACTTTATGGAAACCGCTATGATAAACTCCTTGTTGGCAATTGATTCAGAGCTTGTTTTGTTACACAACATCAGGCCGATATATAAGCCGCACGCAAGGGTTATGTTGATTCAGCAACAAAGAATGGCTTCTATAACAAGCTTTTCTGCAAACGTTTATGACCAATACTCAGAAGCTCTTGCTTCAATAGAGAGCTCAGATTCTGACTATCAATCTCTAGTAGAGTACGCGCAAGTAGTTATTATTAAAGCTCCAAGTCTAAAAGAAATAGAGCAAGCAGAAAATGAGGTTCAAAGAATCTGCAGACTATTTTCAAACACGCCAGTTCGAGAAAACTGGGTTGCTCAAGCAACATTCTTCAACCAATTTCCAACTTATGAAACATATCCAAGAACATATAGATACCTTTCAAGAGTTGTTGCAAGTGCGGTCTCTTTTGACAAGCCAGCAGAAGGTTTTGACAGAAGTGACTGGGGCAATGGGCCAATCTCTGTTTTTAGAACGGTTTCAGGCTCCCCTTATATGTTTCAGTTCCATGTTTCAGCAGATGAATCAGCCGTTGCACATTGTTGCATTATAGGTCCTACTGGTCAAGGTAAAACAACTCTTTTAACTTTCTTAGCGGGTCAAGCTATGCGTCATGGTGATTTGAAGGTGTTTTTCTTTGACAGACACCGTGGTGCAGAAATATTTACTCGTTCTATTGGTGGTGCGTATGTTGGTTTTGACGGAGATGAAAAAAGCGTTTCTCTAAACCCTTTTGACTGTGCCAATAACGCAAATAATAAAGCATTTCTGCGTCGTTGGTTAAGAGCTATTACAATGACAGATGACAGCTTGTCTGAAAAAGAAACCGCAAGAGCTGTAACAACTGCATTTGATTACTTAAGGCCAGAAGAAAGACTTATGACAAATCTTTATAAAAGCTGCTTCTCACCAACAGGCAATATGAGAAGAGAGATGTATAGATGGGTCAACCCAGACCAATATGGCAAAATTTTTAATGCTCAGAATGACAACTTAGACCTTCACTCCAAGCGTTTTATGGCGTTTGATTTTACCCATATTTTTGAAGATGAGGCTCTTGCTCCCGCAGTTATTTCTTACATCATGCACAGAATTCAGGTAGAAACAGGAGAAACGGGCGTCCCATCTCTTATTATGATAGATGAGACCGCACCAATGCTAAAACACCCAATGTTTAGAGATTATTTTATCATAGGCCTGCAAGAGGGAAGAAAAAAGCGTCAGGCATATTTATGTGCTTTCCAACAACCAAACGTTATAGATAAATTGGGCGTTGGTGAGGTTATTAGGGGGCAATGCCAAACAGTAATCTTTTTTAGAAACCCACAAGCAATGCCAGAAGACTACGCAAACTGGAACTTAACAGAAAGCGAAACAGACTTCATTTTTGGTAGAAGTTATAGAGATTTTCCATACGCGATTCTATTATCTCGCCCCTCTACCGGAGAAAGCGTTATCATAGATGTTGATATAAGCGCTTTGGGCCCATACTTAAAACTTTATAATTCTGGCAGAAAAAACGTCTTGCTTGTAGAGCAGTTAATTCAAGAGCATGGCGAAAATAATTTTGTAACAAAATATTTAAATATGTAACAAAAAATTAACTTTTATTTAATCTATACCTGTGGTATAATACTCTTATGTTTTGTTCTATATGTGAGGTGTGTTATGAAAAAATTAGTTTTAGTTATGTTTCTGTTGTTTGCAGCAACACCTGCAAAAGCATTGTTTCCTGTTATTGATATTGCGGCGATAGCCCAAACAATTACAATAAATCTTAACATAATAAGCAAGATTGAGTCTTCCGTTTCACAATGGAAGGCAATTGAAACCGCAAGACAGGTTATAGGCTCCGTTAAAAAAGGCTTAAAAAAGCTTGCTGACTTAAAAGAAGAAATAGACGAATATATTGCCTTGTTTGCAATGGGCACACAATTAATTAATGAGTCTATAGCAATAGCAAACGAAAACCTAAATAATGTAGAACTTGCAAAACAACTTCTGCTAGAGCCTTTAAGGCTAGTTGAAGAAGCGCAAGTCTTCTCACAAGAGGCCATAAATTTTATGACAAGCGCAGATGATTATGCAAAAAGATATGAAGAAACTCTAAGTGAGTCAAAAAGATTGGCAGCAAGCCCAGATCCGTCATTAATAAGAAAATCTCAAGAGCTTATGGTGCAAGCAGCAGAGTTAAACAGAATACACCAAGATTATTTGTGGCAAGCGCAATCAGTCTCTTATAAAGCAGACATGCTTTTATATGACGTGCAAATGCTAGACAACAGAATGCAAGCCTTAAACAGAAAAATAATAAGAGACCAAGAAAGAGCTTGTATGTTAGCAGTAAAAGGCATGCAGTATAAATCAATATTACAAAGAAAATTCTGCAAAAACCCTGTTCCAGGAGTTGTTGCCAACCCAGAAACTTATTGTGATGATCAAATGCTAGAAAGAGGAGACAGTGCTCAAGGCGTTGCAGACGTCTGCTCATCAAAAGCTCAAGACGCCTTTAAACGAATTTATGGAGATGAACAATGAAGCATATTTTAATTCTATCACTAACGCTTTTATCTTTTAACTCTTATGCAAAAGAGAACTTGGACAAATATGATGCAAAAAAAATAGAAATGATAAAAAAACAAGCAGACGCAGACTATGCATCAATAAAAGCATTTGAAGAGCAACTAGACGCTTTATATAAAGAAAATGCTTTAATGAGAGACATCTTTGAAAAACAAGCAAAAGAAATGAGCGAGCAAGATGTTTCAAGGCTAAAGCAAGCATCAAAAGAAATTCAAGAAACAACAAATAAGGCAACAGAGGTAATAAAAGAAGCAGAAGAAAAAACAAAAGAAATAAAAAACAGAAGACAAGGCTTCGGCACAGCGAGGTAAACAATGAAAAAAGTTATTTTGACAGTATTTGCAATAGCGCTCTTATCGTCACCATCCTTTGCACAGTGGAATGGTGTTGATGCCGGTGGTTCATTTGTTTTGCCAGAAGCATTAGCTCAATACTGTGAAATATCTCAAGATGACGTTGCTTCATTAACCGCCGTAGTAGAATGCTTAAATGAGATTTTAGACCTAGAAGAAGACGCCGCAGGAGACGTAAGATTAAAAGCCCAAAGACTGGCAGAAACAATCTTAAGGCAGACCGTTACAATTAATATATCAGAAGGCTTAGGTCACAAAGTATATGCATATGACTATCCATACAAAGAGTTAGAAGACTTATCAGAGTCATTGTCAAGCGCTTCAGATAATAAAGATCGCCTAGCAGCAATAGCATTCTTAGAGCAAGAATCTGCATATCTGCAAAACAAAATTATGCAAGCCAAAGCATCAGAAATGCAGTATAACAGCTTATCTCACATAAGCATAGACAAAGGAGGCTTTCAATGAAAAAAATATTTTATATAGTTTCATTTATGTTATTGCCTTCAGTTTGCTTTGCTTGGAGTGGCTTTATTGGTGGCGAGTTTGTAATGCCTCAAAGACTTGCAGAATTTTGTGAGCTAGATAAAGAAAAAATAAAACAACCAGAAAACATATATAACTGCTTCGACAAGCTAGAAGAAGAAAGAAAAGAAGACAAAAACTATATAATGCGTCTTTCATCTCAAAGTTTGCAAGACTATTATAAATATGGCGTTGCAACATCAGCACAAACAAAAGACTACGCAGCAAAATTTATGAGCTCTATGGAAAAAGTTCAGGCAGAGGGAATAAAAGGATACACGCAAGAAGACTATGAAACATCTGACTTAAAAGAAAATATAGATGAGGTAGTGGTTTTGGCTACAGATAATGCCAAATTATTAAACAAGTTTTTGCAACAATATACACTTGTTTTATTAACAGATAGCTATGAAGTTTTTAATGACCACAGAATTATGTTTCCTCCTGTTTCAGAAAAGATAGGCGAAGAAACAGAAGTTCAAGAAGATAAAACAGGCTCATAAGGGAGAAGTTGTGATGAAAAAAATTTTTATAATAACATTTTTCCTAGCTTTTATATCAAGGCCATGTCACGCAACAATAATTGACATGCCAGAAATCATTTTGCAAATTGTAAATAATGTAAACGATGCCTTAGTCTACATTGATGAAAGATATCAAGAATACCAAAAAGTAAGGCATGAGATTAAAACAGGCATAATGAACTCAGCAACCGTAAACCTCATAAAAGATGTGCAAAGTATATACAATACCGTAAACAACGCAATAGACGCCGTTAAAAGAGCACAAAAAATATCTGTCTTAGACACTTTTTATACAACATTGTCTCAGGCAGAAATATTAAGCTATGCAGAGCTAGAGTTTAATGTAAGAGAGACCCTCGTCCCAACACTAGGAGACGGTGAAGACAGTGTCAATCTCTCAAAATTAAGAGAGCTAGCCGATGAAAACTTGAAGAATAGCATCGCAACATTATACGCAAGAGCTCTTTCAACAAGGCTTCAAACTCATGAAGAGTCAAAAGAAGAAGAGCCAAATATAACTTTTTCAAGTGAAGCAGAACTTTTAGAAACAATAAGACCTATAATCAAAAAAACCGTTATCAGAAAAAGCAACGTATTGTTTATGGAATCAGCCGTATTAGAATATTATGGCCTAAAAGAGCTTAAAGGGGCAAAAGCTATTTACATAGAGGCAGACCAAACCCCTGAAGAAATTGTCTCAACAGACCAAAAAGAAGAGCAAAAGGAGAAAAACGATGAAAATAAAGAATAAAATTTCATTTGCTCTTATATTAGTTGCATTGCTTTTTGCAAGCATTCCAGCACACGCTTTTTTAGTTATTGACCCAACAAAAGGTGTTGGCAAAATATTTACAAACATATCAAGATTCGCAGAAGATGTCCAAGAAGGCATAACCAATCTTCAAAACAAAATCTTAGGAAACAGGCTTTTACAACAGGGTATGAGTGCTGCCAAATATGTAAGAGACACATATAATACAAACGTGGCAGTAATGCAAGAATATCAAAGAATATATAACCAAGTTATATCAACAGACACATTTATGCTTGCTCAAAAAACAGTTGAGCTAACTGCCGTAAACAATAAAATCAAAGACCTAGAAGAAGAACTTGAAAAAACGCAAAGTTCATTCGCCGCAACAAAAAACTCAGAAGTTGCCTTAATTGATGGTAAGATAAAAACATTTGAAGATAATAACGCAATATATAAAGATCAAGACACAGAAGAAGCAGATTCTATTATTGCCTCAAATAATGCAGAGATAATAAAATTAAACAACCAAAAAGAAGAAGTAATTCGTCAAGCAAACATAGAAGAACAAGGCATAACAAACGGCCTCATCAATGAAATAGAACAGCTTAAATACATTAAAGAATCAATAGAAAATGACCTAAAAAGATATGGTCTATATCAGCTGACAGATTTTATTGATGACGTTGTCATCTTAACAAAAAGCAGAGATCAAAACTTTATTCCAATGGATGAACCATTAACATCCGTTGCCGTAGACAGAATAAAAACAAACAGAGCAAATGAAAGAGATGATGTCAGTAAAGAAGTTTTTGCAAGAACAATCAGCCTAAAATCTGTATTAGGTAGCAAGCTTGCAGGAACAGAGGCAAACACAGAATTTAACAACTCTTTTGAAGAAGTGTCATCAAACATAATTACCTTAACCCTAACAAAGGTTGATGAAATTGAAAACCTTATTTTATATACAGAACTAATGCTCCTAGACTTAAAAATGCAAACCGCAAGAGATCTAGCAGAACTAACAGAGTATCAGTTTGACCAGGGCAACAGAGACATAACCGCATTTGACTTAGGCGATTATGCTTTTGAATATAAAAAATATAGAGAAAATAAGTTAAAACAAATTCCAAAAAGTGTAAATACGCTTTACAGAAATGCAAATAACGTTGTAGGTGATATTCTTCATGCAGACTATATGATAAACGGCGGCGCCGCAGATGAGGCAGAATACTTAAAAGATGTAATCGTAGATCCAAACAACGCTGGGGCATATTATGGCAACAACAATTATTTAGACGACTTAGAATATACAGTAGACAACACAAAAAACAATATAGAAAACACTCTAGACAGATTAATCCATACTTATGGTAACCAATAGGAGGCTCACATGAAAAAGTTAAAAAAAATATTTATAAGCATTGCAATTGCAACTTTTATTATGCTAGCCCCTAATAAAAGCTTTGCAATCTTGCCATTCGGCCCTGTTTTTGATCCATTAAACGTTGCAGGTGAATCAGCAACAGTTTTCGCAACCGTTGCAAACAAAATCTTAAACGGCATAATTAGCATAGAAGACAGAGCCAACAACTTAAAAAAAGCATTGGCAGAAAAAATAGCAGGAATAATAGATGGCAAAAGAAAGCCTGGGAAACTCCCCGGAGCAAAAGTTGTGGCAGATTCAAAATATGTCAATTATTTTGATGAAAAAGCAGTCAGAGAAAAAATTTATGAGCTATTTTTTATATACCCAGAAGATGAGGATTCTCCAGATATGAATATGGTAGAAATCGCATACGAGACAAAAGCAACAGAGTTCTACCAAGACAATTTAATAGAAGTTTGGGCAGCGGTCAGAGGATTAGATACAGAACTTGAAAAAATAAGATCAGATCACGCAAAAATAAAAGATGAACTATCGGTTGAAAATAACGGAAGCGCAAATCTTGGCATTAATGAGCTATGGAAAAACACTTATGAGGCATATAAAACCTATGACTCTCTATATGCTTTAATAGAAGAAATAACTGCAATGAAAGCGCAGTTATTAATGTCAAAAGCAATTGATCAAGATGTCTCTCCTACATATAAAAAAGACCTCCAATCAAGCCTGATGACTTATGAGGCAAATACTGCCTTTGCCTCTCAAGACATAGAACCTCAAAACCCAGAAGCTGAGGCCGTCAAAGAAGAAGAAAGCGCAGATAACGCTTTGTTTAAAGAAACCCCTTCTGCAAGCACAAGAACAATGCCGTTTGCCTCAACAAAAGACCAGTCGCTTGAGTTAAAAAAGTTTGAAAAAGTTTATCATACTCTAGAAAAAGCACTAGACTATCACAACACAATTAACACTCTTCCTGAGCATAAAGATCTTCTCATCAAGTTTGATAAAATGCAACAACTTCATGAGAAATCAAAAGAAATGCTTGAGATATCAGATAATTGCGCAATAACGTTCTTATCAAGGCACTTCAGCAACCCACAAAGCATTTGGTCAAAAAGAGATATGACAGGCCAAAACAACGAGCACGACTTAAGAAAAGGCTTAAGCGGTTGGGCTTATGAGCTTTTCACAGTTCAAAAAGCAGATATAAATAAAGAGATTGAAGAAGCGCGCTTAGATGGAATAGATGAAGACGCAGATAATAATGAAGACAAATACAAAAACGCAACCGCAAAAGAAAACCAAAGCATAAATGCACAAGAGCTTGTTAGTCAAGACATTGCAAAAGACAACGCAGAAGTCGTATTTGAAACATCAGACCCATACGGAGACAAAGCCCACTTTGTAACCAAAGCACCAGAAAGCGTTCAGCTAGGAGAAACAGTTATAACAAAAGCTCCAGAAAACAAATTTGATGAAGAAGCTCAGAACAAAGAAGTAGAAATCTCTATAAAAAAAATAGAGACAAATGACACCAATGGCTTTGCCTCTCAATCAGAAGGAGAGCAAGCACAAGAAGACATCAGAAAGCAAGGGCAAATGTATTGGAACATTGGCGCAACTGCAATAAAAGACTTATTAGACAATCCACAAAAATGGGGCGCAAATCTTAAAACCCCATATGATGTTTGGCCAGACAACAAGATGTTTTATGAGCAATATCTACACAAGAAGTATGACAACATCGGCTCTTTCCTAAAAACAGCATCTTCAGAGATAATACTAGATAATATAAAAGAGCTTTTAGAAGAGAACAAAAAACAATATGAGGACCAAAAAATAAAAGAGCTAGGAACTCAAGCAACATCTTCTATAAAACAAGCAACTCAAAAAAGCTATCAATTAATCATATCTCAGATTGAAGATGATTTTGAGGATAGAATTAAAAACATAGACAAGATAATAAACTCTTATAAACAAAAAGTCTCAAATCTTGACTATAAAGAATTTAGTCACTCAAACCACCATATCTTTAAAAAACTACATACAGATATGTTTAATGAAATTGGCTTAAACAGTATTGTTGTCCCAAAAATAGACGCAGAATCTGTGTTGACAACAATAAACATAGCAGATGAGATATTCAAATCATCACAAACAAGTAAAAGCAGTTATCAAACAACAGACGACCAATATTTTGTTGGCAAAAAACCAACCAAAAGAGATCTCTTAATGCCAAAAGCCTTGCCAGAAATGGAGCTGCCAAACCCAAGGGAGGTGATATATTTTGATGAGGTTGACTGGGTAAACGCAGGCGGAAAATCTGGCTTTAGCAAAGAAAAATTTGCCAACTATGGAGGAAGTCTGCCAGAGGTAATAAAACTTATGTTAAAAAACAAAACATTTGTTGAAACAGATTTTGACTTAGACTTAGCATTAAAAGACACGCCATATTCAAAATACTCACAAATAGAGTTTTCAAGATCAGGCAGATACCCATGCATTCTTTCAAACTACGTTATTGACGTTGATGATGGCTCATACTTATTGTCTGTTGCAAACGCTACACATAAACAAAAATATTCAAATTGTGTTGCAGAAACAGCAATAGAAAAATCTAAACAAGACAATTTATATTTGATACAAAACACCAAAGGCATTTCTTCAGGAACACTTCTTGAAACTAGTGAGCACTTAGACGCACCAACAAGCGCTCTAGCTGTTTTCTTAAAAGGTTCAAGAGCTTTTAATGACTTGCCAAGCACTGTCTTTAAGAATATAGACCAAGAAAAAACAAGTGGCAAAGCAACTACTCCAGAAGACACATACAAAGAGTTTTTAAGAAACGTAATGCCATATAAGCACAACCAAATAGGTGATTTCTTAAGAGTGGCAGAAGAAGAAGCAGAGCTAAGAAAATCAGTTGACGAGCTTTCAGCAGATGTTGAAAATATGAAATGGGGAGAAGCAGACGCTCAAGGCCAAAGAAGCGGAGGCCTATATGGCAAAATTCAAGAGTTGGGCGATTATACAATAGCAGATGACTTCTCTTTAACAAAAGACATAGACTACAACTTTTTGCTTGATTTATTAGTTAACGGAAAAGATAATAAAGTAGCAGACGCAGAACTTATGCTTGCAGATATACAAACCATAAACAATGATGTTGCAAAAAACAAAAAAGAAGAATATCAAAGCATAATAGATGCGTTAAAGCTAGATAATCAAGCATTCATCAAGCTAGGCTTTAGCCCACCCTCAAAAACGCAGCTAGAGTTGCAGATAAAAGAAAAAACAGTAGAGACTGAGGCAAATAGCAGATATCAAGAACAAGCAGACGACTCTCTAACACAAGATATAAACGAGTTTCAAAAGCCATATTGCGCAGCATATTAAAGAGGATAAATGAGCAAAGATATTGAAAACATAAAAAAACTTGCAATAGAATCATCTGATTCTAAAAACAGCAACGTTGCTTTTCTAGAAAAGCTAGAAGAAGAAAAACATTCTCATAAATTAAGCTATTATATATGGCTTTCTAGGTTATATATTTTTGTAGCTTGCGCATCCTTAATTGTTTTTATGAGCGCTTCATTATCATTATTTAAACTAGCTCCAAATGTTTTTGTAGAGCCCTTAATAATAATAAACAATGATGAAACAAAAGACATCGTCAGAGCAGAGGCAGTTATAAGAGATATGCCCTCAAAAGACCACATATTTGAGATGTTTATGAAGCAATACATCGTAATCAGAAACTCTTTTGTTCCAGATGAGATGGAGATGACAACAAGATGGAGCAGGGGCGGCATGGTTCACTATTACTCAACAAACCAAATTTTTGATGAGTTTGAGCCAACAGTTGTTCCATACATTCAATCAGACGTCTCTGCCAATATTTCAAGAACCGTTGTCATAGATAGCATAAAAAGAATAGGTGGCAAAAAAAGCCCAATCTGGAAGGCAGATTTCAGAACCTTTGAGCTAAACCCAAACAAAACAGACACAAAAGCTGGCGCCATGAAGCTAACAACTCGCTATTGGACAGCCTCAATAACAGCAAGCTTTTATCCAGAAAGGATATTTTTAGGCAGACGCTTAATAAATCCGCTAGGCTTTACTGTTACAGACTATTCTCAGGCTCAAGTAAACGTATTTTAATACTTGCAATTAAATAAAATATCATTTATTTTACACTCAGGAGAAAATAAATGATAACAGTTAATGAATTCAGAAAACTATATTTAGACTTTTTTAAGAGTAAAAAACACGCCGTTATACACTCAGCATCACTAGTGCCAGAAAATGACCCAAGCGTGTTGTTTACAATGGCAGGGATGTTTCCATTAGTGCCTTATCTATCTGGTCAAAAGCACCCCGCAGGCACCCGTCTTGCCAGTGCCCAAAAATGCATTAGAACAGGCGATATTGATGAGGTCGGTGACGCAACACACCTTACTTTTTTTGAAATGCTTGGCAACTGGTCTTTGGGGGATTACTTCAAAGAAGAATCTATTGCAATGAGTTATGAATTCTTAACCAAACACTTAAAACTAGACCCAAAAGCTTTGGCCGTGACCTGCTTTGAGGGAGATAAAGATGCCCCACGCGATGAAGAGTCCGCAAATATATGGCGCGCACAAGGCATGAAAGATGACCAAATTTTCTTTTATGGCAAAGAAGACAACTGGTGGATTGCCGGTGCCACAGGCCCCTGCGGACCAGACACAGAAATTTTTACAAATGACTTGTCAAAGCCAAAATGCTCTAATACTTGCGGGCCTGCTTGCAACTGCGGCAAATATGTAGAAATCTGGAACAACGTGTTTATGGAATACTTCAAAAATGAAGACGGCACCTACTCAAAGCTCTCTCAACAAAATGTTGACACAGGAATGGGGTTAGAAAGAACATACAAAGCAATTAACAAAATTGATGACATGTATTTATCAGACTTATTTATAGACACCATAAATAAAGTAAAAGAGCTTTCAAATAAGTCATATGAAGACAACAAAAGATTATTCAGAAGAATAGCAGACCACATCAGAGCATCTGTTTTTATATTAGGAGATGGCGTTGTGCCATCAAACTCAGAGCAAGGATATGTTCTCCGTCGTTTAATCAGAACCACGATTAGAAACCTAAAACAGCTAGAAATAAAAGACTTTGTTCTTCCTCAACTAGCAGAGCTTGTTATTAACAAATATCAAGACGCATATGTTGAGCTAAAAGATAATAAACAAAAAATATTACAAGAGCTTTCAAAAGAAGAACAATTGTTTAATAAAACAGTTGCAACTGGGCTAAAAGAGCTAAACAAAGTTATAAGCTATATGGGTGACAACAAAACCATTGCAGGCAAAACAGCGTTTAGATTATATGACACTTGCGGTTTTCCATTAGAATTCACCCAAGAAATAGCTGCAGAAAATGGCCTAGAAGTTGACGTTGAAGGATATCACAAATGCTTTGCAGAACACCAAGAAAAATCACGCCTTGGTGCAGAAAACAAATTCAAAGGTGGTCTTGCAGATAATTCAGAAATGACAACAAACTTGCACACAGCAACTCACTTATTGCACAAAGCACTGCGTAATAAGTTTGGTGAGAGTGTCTGCCAAAAAGGCAGCAACATCACAGCAGAACGTCTTCGTTTTGACTTCTCTTTTGACCGCAAAGTAACCAGAGAAGAGCTAGATGAGATAGAGGCAGAAGTAAACGATATAATCGCAAAAGGCTTAGACATCACCATGGCAGAAATGAGCTTTGATGATGCAAAAAGCAAAGGTGCAATAGGCTTGTTTGCCAATAAATATGATGAGAATAACGTAAAAGTTTATTCAGTTGGCGACTATTCTATGGAGGTTTGCGGCGGCCCGCACGCAGCCAACTCAAAAGACCTTGGCACATTCAAGATAAAAAAAGAGGAGGCTTCATCTGCAGGCGTTCGCCGCATAAAAGCTGTTTTAATAAAATAAACAAAAAGAGGTTTTTATAACCTCTTTTTTGTGTCACCTATAATTGTTTTGGGCGATATGTAATGATAATAGAGCCATCAAACAAACTCTTGCTCATAACTTCTATCGTGTCTGTATCAGTATTTATTTCAAAAGCCTTTGTTGATGGATTAAATATATATTGCAACAACTCTTCCCTAAAAGATCCCCAGTCATCAACTTTTGAAAACTTATTCTTTTTTGCATCAATAAGCTCCATTATAGACGGTTCTGCTTTTAAGCTTTTTTCTTCTTGCCCCCACATCTCAATAAAGGGTTGATTATAAAAAGACAATCTTCCGTCAGGAGCAAAAACTACAACCGCATCAAACATATTATTTAATATGTCTTTTTGAATGTTTAATAAAGATGTGTATTGAGACTGCTGAGAGATTTGATTAGATATATCCGCAAAAGCAAATATAAGCCCTCCTTGAGAATAAGGCGACCTAACTCTCTTAAGTGTTTTTTCATCTGTTAAGAATATAAGATCTTCATTGGCGCTTGTAATATTTTCAAAAGCAAGAAGCTCATCTTCTTTATATTTTTTGTAACTAGCAATCTCTGCAATTGTTCTTTTTTCTCGCAATATATCCAAAAACTGAGAATAAGTTGGCTTTGCCTCTGCCCACACTCTCTCAAGCTTAAAAAAGTTTAAGAAAGAGTCGTTATAAAAATTTAGCTCTTGCGCTTCATTAAATATTGCAAAGGCAGTCCCAAGCGCACTAAAAACCTCAAGTTGATGGCTTTGTGCTTGTTTATTTTTTCTTTTTATTTCATTTAGCTCAGATGTCTCAACCGCAGCCCCATAAGTATTTAAGTTATCTGCCCCAATCTCATCAACAACAGGTGTTTCTACAAAATCAAAAAAAGCTTTTCTCCCTTCTATAATCATATTTGACGTAAGTTTCTTTCTTTTCTTGCTAGATATTGCCTTCAATGGCAAATTTTTGGTTGATAAATCAGAGGCTAGAGCTAATATATCTTCATCATTTTTGCATATTTTTTTATAAGCTTTGTTAGAAAAAACAATATTAAGTTTTTTATCTCTTGCCCAAAGAGGAAAAGGCGTTGCATTAAAAAGGTTTTCAAGGGTTATGTTTTTTTCATTTATCTGGCTCATACTTGTTTCTAAAAAACCGACCTTGAGGTTGGCAAAACTAATATCCCTAAACCAGATAATGTCGCAAAAAACGTTTCCTTGGATGTCAGATATTTTGTTTGCAAATAAAACAATTTTTTTTCCGTTTTTAAGCTGGCACTCTTTTTCAAAAGACATCCCATCTTCCCTAAGCTTTTCAACAAGCTTTTCCAAATCTTTAACATCTTTTTGAATAAACATTTTTAATATCTCATCAAAAGAGCTCTTATCTCCATTTTTCAAGCCAAGCAAAACTGCCAATCTTCTAGAGCACTTTTCTTCAATATTATCTCTTGGGTCTTTAACATTATAATCAGGATACATAAACGCAAAATATCCATCTTTTGTTGCATATAGCATTTGATTATAGCACTCTCTTGCCCTGCTTGCAAAATATGACTTTTGTTTTAATTGCAAATTTTTATATGCCAAATAGATAATAATATACAAAAACACACTCAGAATAATATAAAACTCTGAGGCATAACCAAAAAAAACATTTAAAAAACTCATATCCATAATTGCTTTTTATTATAAACCAGTTAAAATAAAAAAAAATAAAAATATTTAAGGTTGTATATAATGTATGGAATAGTTTTTGATGTATGTGGCAAATATTGCAATATAGCACTGTTAAAAGAAAATAAAATAGTCCAAAGTTTTTCAAAGAGTGCAGATTTTGGCCAAGCAGATTTCATCTTGCCAGAGATGGATAACATTTTCAAAAAAGAAAATATCTCAATCAAAGATGTCTCATTTATATCAGCAACCACAGGCCCAGGTTCTTTTGCAGGCTTACGTGCAGGCATTTCAATCATAAAAGGCATTTCAATTGCTTGCCCAAATATAAAAATAATAGGCATTAATTGTTTTGAAGTATATTTATCAGAGCTAAAAGACTTATCAGATAATAATCTTGTTGTCATAGAAACCAAAAGAGATGACTTTTATGCCCAAATTTTTAATAACAAAAGAAAACCCATTACAGAGCCAATGAGCGCCAGCAAAGAAGACATAATCTCTTTGATAAAAAACAAAAAAACAAGCATAATCGGTGATGGGGTTGAAAGATTTTTAAATACCAAAACAGGCATAGTTTTTGAAAACATTGTTTTATCAGACTCTCTTGATATAAAAGCTTTAGCAAACTTGGCATATAACAAATACCAAAACAAAGAGTTTAACTTTGTAAAACCATTATACATCAAAGACGGGGTTGCAAAGCATGAAGGCTAAAAGAAACAGAACTATTGAGCTTAATGAAGAAGACATAAAACTACTAGAGCCAAAATTAAAAAATAGTTTTGAGATAAACGCAACCATAAACAAAAACTTGTTTGACATAATAGACTCTCTCCCCAAAAAATTTGCCGATTTAATAATAATAGACCCGCCATATAACTTAGATAAAAATTTTAATGGTTACAAATTTTCTCAAACCAAAGACATTGACTATAAAGAGTATCTAAGAAGCTTTTTGCCAAAGATTTGTGAGTGCTTAAAAGACAATGGCTCACTATATCTATGCGGAGATTGGCGCTCAGGCATTGCAATGTATGACGTTTTGCAAGAAAACTTGTCTGTAATAAATCGCATAACTTGGCAAAGAGAAAAGGGCAGGGGCGCAAAATCAAACTGGAAAAACGGCATGGAAGACATCTACTTTGCAGTCAAAAACCCAAAAGACTATTATTTTGATGTAGAAGCCGTAAAAATAAAAAGAAAAGTCTTAGCTCCATATAAAGAAAACGGCAAACCAAAAGACTGGACAGAGGAAGAAGATGGCAAGTTCAGACTAACATATCCATCAAACTTGTGGGATGACATCTCGATTCCATATTGGTCAATGCCAGAAAACACAGAGCACCCAACCCAAAAGCCAGAAAAACTAATCGCAAAATTAATTTTGGCAAGCAGCCCCAAAGGTGGTGTTGTCTTTGACCCATTTTTAGGCAGCGGCACAACAAGCGTTGTCGCCAAAAAACTTGGCCGCAAATACGTTGGTATAGAAATGAACAAAGACTATGCCATAATTGCAGAAAAAAGACTAGAAATGGCAAAAATCAACAAAAAAATTCAGGGCTTTGAAAATGGCATATTCTTAGAACGCAACTCAAAAACAGCCAAAAAATAATTTTTTACCCATTTTTAATATAAAATTAATAACAACAATAATAAACTGACTCCAATTGTTACAGAAATGTTAAACTTGCCTTAAAAAATAGCAGATTTGTTTGACATCTCTATAAAAAAACTATATAATAAATACAACAAAAGTGCACACTTTTAAGGAGATATTGTCATGAAAAAAAGAACATACATATACATTTTGCTTGCGATTCTATGCGTGATTGCGCTTAGTGCTCAGGCAGCCATAATTCCATTGGGTAGTGAAGGCGACTTTACTGATGAGAAAAAATCAGAATCTTTTGTTGAAATGAGTGAGACGGGCAACTTGTCCTCTCTTGGCGCAATGAAGATGATGACAAAAAGCAAGGATTGCAATCTTTGTAGCCCTCTTTCTTCAAATTCAACATGCCCTGAAGATTCTAAGTGCACAACTTGTGACGGAAACGCTGGTTGTAATAATGGCGAAAGTGGCTGCCAAGATAATTATAAAAAAGACGGCGCAGGCAATTGCGTGCCAAAAGATTGCACAGAGATAAACACTAACTATCAAGAGGCAAGCAATGGTTGTCCCGCTATTGCTGGCTTGCCTACAACATGCTATAACAAAAACCTTACATCAGGTTGCAAAAATCCTACTAATATAAAGGAATGTCTTGAAGAGTGTAAAAATTGTTCTGGTGAAGATGGCTGCCTAGATTGGGAGTGTGAGCTTGATGAAGATAAAACAAGCACCGGATGCGAAAAACCACAGTGCTCTAACAGTAACTATTCTGAAAACACAACAGCTGAAACCTGCGCAAAAAAAGGAGATGGCTGGAAGCTAGTAACAGATAGATTCAATTGCGGAAGTTGTGCTGAAAAAACTTGTGGTGATTATAACAGTAATTATAGCGATACGTACACTTCATATGCTTGTCAGTATAACAGGCTCTCAGGGTCAAAGTATAAGACTTGCTATCACAAAACCTGGAAGTCAAATTGCATATCAAAGAGCGATATCCCTGCAAACGCAATTGGCACAGGCACTTGTTATAATTGTAGTGGAACCAAAGGTCATACAGGTTGGTATTGTGACACATCAAAAGGCTATGAAAAATCCGGCAACACTTGTGTGAAGAAGCAAAAAGAATGTCATGAGTATACAGATCCCGATGGAAACAATTACACAAAAGTTGACTATGTGCGATATCTCTCAAATGGGAACGCATGTAGTGATGACAATTATGTTAGTTGTGCTAGTACGTACAGCTATGAAAAGGAAAGATGTACAGATGTTCATGCTTTTTCACCTTTTAATTATGAGTTAAGTGAAACTCATGAGGATATTATTCGTAAAAGTTGTAATATGTATGATAGATTTTTCTCAATATATTATAAAGGTGGAGAAGGTTGGATTGAGTGCCATAGCAAACCAACATTAAGCGAATATAGAAATCAAACAGGTCAAAGCTGCCCTGGTAAATATATATGCAGAGGATGCGATGGAGTCGAGCGTTGCTTGAAGTGTGACCCTAAAATATATCCTTATGAGAAGAAAAGTTATTACGCGACGTGTAGTGGATATTGTGCCGGGAGATACAGAGACTGCTCTTGTGGAGACAGAGATGACTACTTCTTTGTAGCAACAAACTCACATACTACAGGAGAATATGGAGCTTATTGTTGCAATAAAGATATGTATAAATATAATACTCAACAAGAGTGCCTTAATGCAGCTAGTGGGCGCCAATGTAACTGGTGTGGTGATAAATGGGCTATTCGCTAAGTAAGTGAGTTGAAATATGCCTATTTTTAAGATGATTGTTTTTCTTAAAATAGTAAATTTAATTTAAGCAAACAATTAAGGGGCGTCATTTTGGGCGCTCCTTTGCCAAATCCGGCAATGACGCAAAGGAATA
>CAYJIO010000001.1:0-36171 GCA_964370255.1 uncultured Azospirillaceae bacterium | reverse complement strand
TCAGAATATCTTAATGAGCTTACTCAAGCTATGCTTGATGAAAAGCGAATTTAGAGCCTTTCACGATAAGATAAACTCTTTTTTGCGACGGATTTTATGTTTTGAATTTGTTTTTTTGATGCCGGCTAGTAGGCTCTAGCCCAAGAAAAAAAACAACGAGCAAAACACAAAAGACGAGTAACAAAATGCATTTTATCTTTTCTTGGAAGGCTCTTGATACCTGAGCATCCCGTCCCCAAGAAAACAAGGGCAGCCCTGCCCGCTGTTTGATTGGATCCGCGCATAACAAAAAACCGCTTCTTATAGAAGCGGTTTTATAGTGGTGCTCGGGGACGGGATCGAACCGCCGACACGAGGATTTTCAGTCCTCTGCTCTACCAACTGAGCTACCCGAGCAAGGGTGTTTTCTTAAAAACTAAAAGACTTATAAACAATATTTTTTTATATGGCAAGCACTTTTTTTATTTTTTTTAACATCTTTACAAAAAAAAAATTAGGATTATATAAATAAATAAGGAGATTACTATGAAAAAGCACGAAATAAAAGAAGCATTAGAAATAACAGAAGCCATTTTTACCATAATAATATCGGTTATGGCTTTGTGGGGTGCAATATCTGCCCTTAATAGTGACTTTGCTCATAAAGTAAAAAAAATTGTCGATCATCATCATCAAAAAATTATTACAGAAGAAAGAGATGCTCCATCTTGCACACAAAAAAAAGCGCCATAGGGCGCTTTCTTTATCAGCTAACAAAAATTATTTTGCTGCTTTTTTAGCTTTTCTTGCAGGAGTTCTTTTTACTGCTTTTTTCGCTGGAGCAACTTTTGTGCCTGCAGTTTTCTTTTTAACTGCTTTTTTAATTTTTTGTGCTTCTGTTGTTAACTCAGCATCTTTTGTATTTTCTAAATAAGAATCAAAACCACCTTTGTGCTCAATAGAACGTAAAGTGTTTGAGCAAATTTTCAATTTGAATACTTTGTTCAAAGCTTCAGAAAACAAAGAGATTACTTGCAAATTTGGCAAAAAACGACGACGAGTTCTGTTGTTTGCATGGCTCACGTTGTTACCAGACTGAATACCTTTGTTTGTTAAACTACATTTTTTTGACATTTTTTTATCCTTTTATAAAAATTATTGACCTGTTAATATATGCTTTTAACTTATAAGTCAAGCAAAATTTTATCAATCCTACAAATTTGTTTTTATAATATCTTCAATATTCATATATCTTGGCTGCCAGCCCAAAGCTGCCTTTGCTTTTTTTGCAGATGCACTCAAAGATGCAGGGTCTCCAGCTCTTCTGCCCGCATATTCCATTTTAACTTTTTTGCCAGCCACGTTTTCTGTTGCTTCAACAATTTCTTTTACTGATGTGCCTTTTTCTGTACCAAGATTGACAACACCAGAGTCGCCACCATTCATAAGATATTTAATTGCCAAGAAATGGGCTGAGGCCAAATCAGAGACATGAATATAATCACGCACACAAGTTCCGTCAGGAGTATCATAATCATTGCCAAATACAGATAATTTTTCTCTTTGCCCGTTTAACACCTCAATAATAATTGGCAACAAATTTTGTGGATTTTTTTCTCTTCCTTTAATTGCGCCTGTTGCATCATAGCCAACTGCATTAAAATAACGCAAAGACATATAGTTAATGCCTTTTATAATTGAATACCAATCCAAATATTCTTCAAAAAACTTCTTTGTCCAACCATAATAGTTTATTGGCTTTGTAGGATGCATCTCATCAATTGGGTTATATTCTGGCATTCCATAAACCGCAGCAGATGATGAGAATACAATGTTTTTAACCCCATTTTCAAGCATTGCATCAACCACATTAATAGCCCCTCTGATATTGCCATCGGTATATATTTCTGGCTTTTCCATACTTTCTCCAACGGCTTTTTTGCCTGCCAAGAACACAACTGCGTCAATCCCTTTCATAGCCATTGATATTTCTTCAAAATTTCTGATATCACCTTTTATAAATTCTGCTTTTTCAAACAAATTAATTTCATCTCCGGTTGAAAGATTATCAAAAACCAAAACTTCCATTCCATTATCCAAAAGCTCTTTTGCCACATGAGAACCAATATAACCAGCACCACCACAAACCATTACTTTAACCATTGTTTTTTGCCCTTTCTAATCTATCATTTATTGCCAACCCCAATCCATTAAAAGGAATTGGCGCTATTGCAATTTTATTATACTTTATATTTTTGTCAGCCAATCTTAAAAATGCAAACAAATTTGCCGATGCTTCTAACAAGTCTTTTGTTCTGCTAAGATTTAAGTTGCAACTCATATCCCCAAACCCAATAAAAAACTCATCTTCCTCAGGTTTTTCAACATTAATGCGCAATTTTTTGTTTGGTGCATAATGTTTTAGCATTTGCCCAGGAGACTTTGGCGCGTTTGGATTATTTTTTGCAGTAATAATTTTTTGGTTCAAAAACTCTTCAATTTTTTCAATCTCCAAGCCCCCAGCCCTTAAAAGCACAACATCATTGGTTGAAATATCTATAATTGTTGACTCAACTCCAACTTGACAGGCACCGCCATCTAATATCATATCAACACTTTTGCCCAAGCTTTCATAAACATGTTCAGCTGTTGTTGGGCTAATGGTTGTAGACAAGTTTGCAGACGGAGCAACAATTGGCACCCCTGATTTTTTAATCAGCTCTAAGGCAACACTATGATTTGGCATTCTAACCGTTGTTGTATTAAGCCCAGCACAAGCCAAATCAAGCTTTGGGTTGCTTCTTTTTATAACCATAGTAAGTGGCGCTGGCCAAAAATGTGAGGCCATTGCATAAAAACGCTCATCGGCAATACCAATTTCTTTTATCATATCAATTTCTGCAATATGAGAAATAAGCGGATTAAACGAAGGCCTTTTTTTTGCCTCATAAATTTTTGCAACCGCTTTTGCATCAAACGCATTTGCCCCAAGCCCATAAACGGTTTCAGTAGGCATTGCAACAAGACCACCTTTTTTTATGATATTAGAGGCGTTTATAATATTTTCTTGATTTGCTTTATAAATATTTGTCATATTTTTATTATATAAGAAAATCCATCATCAAAGTCAAGATATTCTTCTAATATTTCAAAGTCTTCTTTATCCAAAATTTGGTAATTGTTTAAGATATTGTTATAAACAAGATAATCAAACTCATTATGCCCTAAAACTATACAGTTTTTGATATTATTTTTTTGATTTTCTGTTATTATATTATTTGTTAAAACATCTGGATTATAAATGCCATATATTTGCCCACCATCATAGCTAAACCCATTAAAGTGATGCAAAAAATTTATGACCTCCTCTGGTAAAACAACACCTTTTTTCTGCTTTAACTCTTTTTGGGTTATAATAATATCTGCAGTTTCTAACTGCTCTCCAGACGCCTCAAATTTATTTTGCCTCAATTTTTCAATTGCTCTAATCATTATCGTCCACCTCTTTTGTGTGAGTTATTTGCTCTTTTTAGAGGTGAGTTTAATCTTCTTCTTTGCCTTGGAGTAGTAGGTTTTTGTTCTTCTGCTTTGTGTCTTGACTTATTTTTGCAGGCTTTCAAGTCAGTCTCAACTTCATCTGTCATTTCTGCATCAAAACTTTCTTTAATTTGCATTGAGCTTGCCATCCCAAGCATTACAACACTATCTTTTGGCACTAAAAGTTTTTTTATGATTTGCTCGGCTAGATCATTTTCTCTCTTTTTAACATTAAAAATATGAAAAATATCATGCAAAGGAAAATCATGATTGTTTATAACTAAACAAAGATTTTTAAAGTCATTTGCAGAAAAAATATTTTTTTCTTTTGAACTATATGATGCAACAGGTTTTTTGTGATGTATCGTTAAAATAATCTCTTTGTCTTGAATAATTTGACCATTTGGATCAATGTAGTGCATCTCTGTGCTTCCATATTCCTTCATTTTTGAAATAAGCTCATTTACTTTGTCCTTGCTCATTCCTTTTTGAAAAAACATATTCTTCAAATCTTTTTGATAATTATTTGCCAAATATTTTACAAATCTTGATCTTTGGCTTTCAAACAAATATGCCTTTTTACCACTCTCACCTACTTTGAAGGTGTTATATAAAATGTCTTGAAAATCTGTTGAATTAAGCGAAGGCAATATTTCAGGAGAGATTGCATTTTGTTGCAAATAAGAAATAATTTTTGGCTTAAGAGCACTTAATTTTTTTGATTGCTCACAAACCTGCCATATTGGCCAATCACAAAGGTCATTATAGGCTTCTTTTGGATAGTTTTCTTTATTTTGACTTGACAAATGGTCTTTATATATTTTTGAAAAACCAGATTGATTTCTTACTTTATCAACACTGCCATAAAACTCTATTCGAATAAGTTTTTTCTCTGCTTTTTTTAGAGGTGCATATTCTGTATCTGAAAGATAAAAACCCTCACTTTGAAGCACCTTATATATTGCTGATTTCGCTGCTGCTTTCTGAGATGAGGTGCCCTCTATATAACGCTTATATTGTTTTGCTAAATAGCCGTCCAAATTAGCAGGCAATCTGTCTGTTTTTTTGTTATTCTTAAAATTTGATGCGCGATTCCTTTTTGCCATCGCCCCCTCTCTTAAACTTCAATAGACAAAATATATCACAATATAAATAAATGTCTAGCCTTTTTAAAAAACCCTCTAATCTTCCAGTTTTCTAGTTTTCTAGAAAACTAGAAAATATTTCTCTCGTTTTTGTTGTTATTAAGTATCTTCTTATCCTCCTCATTTCTAGTTTTCTAGAAAACTAGAAAATTAAATTCAAAAGACAAAGCAAAACTTTGACTGCGTTTACAACTAAAGGGTACACGAGGAAAAAACTTTCAAGTAGTTATCCATATAATAGTTTTATATTAAATTGATTTTAATGAGAATTATGCGAAGTTTGTTATTGACGACGTGTGCACAAAAACGCACACGAGGAAATAATAAACAAGCAGAATTCCATTAAAATTAATTTAAAGCGTCTTCGATTATGAATTGAACACTAACCCTTCCCTGCCAGGTGTTTTTTCTAACCACTCCAACGAGGTCAAACACTCCTCTTGAATTTGCAAGCATTTGTCTGCCTAATTCTGTGTCTGCCATCTTAAAGGCAATTGCTTTGATGTTGCCGCCAGATGATGAAGATATAAAGCATTTTATATGCCCCTGCCCCACAATTGCAGCCCCTGTTATTTGCGCGTTTTTAATCAAAAACTTTGGCTCTGAGTTAGATGCACCATAAGGCTCTAGGTTCTCAAGCTCGTTGGCAAGATTTATATTAACACCGCCAACAGAAAGCATTGAAGAAACTTCTATGATTGGCTCAATCACATCTTTGCCAAGATGCTCTATTACATATTCAGCAATAAATGCCTTAAATTCTTCTAGTTTATCAGGAGATACAGAAAATCCTGCTGCCATAATGTGCCCACCACCAGATACAAGCAAGTCTTTTTCTTTGGCCTGAATTATTAATGCCCCCAAGTCAAGCCCAGCAATTGAGCGTGCAGAGCCTTTATAAACTCCGGCTTCAAGCGTCATAACAAACGCAGGTTGGTTGTAGCGTTCTTTTAATTTGCCAGCAACAATTCCAATAACACCTTGGTGCCAATCATCAGCATATACAAAGGCAAATGGCACATCCTGAGGCTCTCCCTCAAGTTTTTCGATTGCCTGAATAAACGCATATTGTTCAATTTCTTTGCGCTCAGTGTTACAGTCTTGAAGTTTTTCTGCCAAAACTTTTGCCTCAACAATATCTTGAGCGCTTAAAAGCTGATTGCCATATTTTGCATCACCTACTCTGCCTGTTGCATTAATTCTTGGTCCAAACACAAAGCCAAGATGATACGCAGACAGTGTGTCTGTAACTCCTGCAATATCTCTTAGAGCTGAAATTCCAACGTTTTTATATTGGCTCATAACTTTAATGCCTTGTTTTACAAACGCACGATTGAGCCCAACCAAAGGCACAACATCACACACCGTGCCAAGAGCCACAATGTCTAATAAGTCTAACAAGTTGACCTTATGCTCAAGTCTTGCATTTGTTGCAACAATTGCCATAAACACAACACCACAAGCAGCCAAATATTCAAGCCCGCTTTCATCATCCATGCGTTTTGGATTAACCACAGCATAAGACTTTGGCAACGTGACCTCTGCTGCGTGGTGATCAAGCACAATCAACTCAATGCCTTTTTCATAAGCATATTCCAAGGTCACAAACGCAGTTGTTCCACAGTCAACGGTAATAATAAGGCTTGCCCCTCCTGCCACAAACTTATCAACCGCAAGTTTGCTAGGTCCATAGCCTTCTTCACGGTCAGGAATATGAACCAAAGGCTCAATATTATGCTGCCTAAAAAATATTTTTAATAATGCAGTTGAGGTTGCACCATCAACATCATAATCACCAATAATACCAATTGTCTCTTTATTCTCTATGGCTTTTGCAATACGTTCTGAGGCTTTATCCATATCCATTAAGGAATTGGGGTTTGGCATAAGGTTTGCAATTTTGGGCTCTAAGAAAAGAGGAGCATCATCAAGACCAACGCCTTTTTGCACCAATATTTTAGATATTATATGAGAGATGTTGTGCTTTTGGGCAATGTTTTCTGCCAAGCGCTCATCATATGTGGTTTCTTTTATTATACATCCGTTTATTGTTTTCATTATATCAACCCAAATCCAAGAGCAAATAAGATAATATACATCAAAAGCCCAAGCTTGTGCCTAAAGGCAACAGCAAAATCCACTCGCGATGGGATAGCATTTTCTATAATAATTGTCTGCAACAAAATATATAAGATATAAGAAACAAAAGAAGGCTCAATCAAAGGCAGCAAATATCTGTTTATATAAAAGCCCATAATTAACAACAACAAAGGAGCCATAGTTGCAGGCAAAGCATTATAAAAAGTAATATTCTTAAACCCAACAGATCCCATAACATAATTGCCCATATTATCTTTTTTTGGCCACACAGAAAAATTGACCGGCTGCGCGTTTAAGAGCCCTCCAACAACATAGTGCATTGCCTCATGCAAAATAGTCCCCGGAATATTTATAATAGCACTCATATACATACTTCTATACGTTGAGTTCTTAAGTTTTGTAAGCAATATCACAAACAATATCAGCATAAACCTGTTGTCAAAAACAAGGCTCAAAACCTCTGGTGAATTAAGATAATTTGATACTTTATAAAATGTGTTCATTGCTTATATCTTTCTATTAGTTTTTTATAAGTATATAAAATATAAAAAATATAGCAAGAAAATAATTTTTAACACTATTGACAAAAAAACATTTGTTTATATAATAAAAGACAATATAAACATTAAAACACAAATTAAATTATGACAACAAAAGATTTATTCGTAGAGACTGCCTACGATGTGGCATATGTAAAACTTGAAGATGAATATCTATGCAAAGATTTCCGAGAGTTAGGCATCGATAGTCTTGACTTCGTTGAAATCGGGATTGAAATCGAAAAAAAGCTAAACATCGCAATTCCAGACACATTTTTTGATGATTCAAAAACTCCCCAGGAGTTTATTGAAAAAGTAGAAACTCTAATCTAAACCAAATAAGCGCTTTGAGAATCTTTATATTCTTCAAGCGCTTATTTTTTATAAAAAACCAAACCTCTTACATCTTTGCCATCTTCAACCCGCAAAACAACTTCTTTTATCTCATAAGACAAATCCCCTAAAAGGCTTTTTATATATTGCAAAGAATGCTTATATCTGCCATTAATTTGCAACTCAAAGTCTTTGCCTCCTCCCTTTTCAACAGAAAACAAAAACTTTTTGTTTTTCAAGGCATTAACAATATCACTTAAATCACTTAAATAACAAAACACATCCAAAGCAAACACATAGTCAAAGTCATTATTGCTCTGCAAATAAGATTTTGCGTCTATACAAGATAACTCATCATAACATTTTTTTTCTTTTGCCAATCTAAGCATTTTTTGTGATACATCAACTCCAATAAGATAATTCTTGGCATTTTTTATTTTTTCACCCAAAAGACCACTTCCACAGCCCAGGTCAAGCACCCTGCCCTTGATGTCAGAAAAAACCTCACAAACCAAGTTTGGTAAGTTATAATTAATCTTCTTCAAGACTGCTTCATAGTTATCAGAAAACTCATCAAAAAACTTTTGATTAAACACCTCATCATCAGCTGTTTTACCCTCAAACCTTGCAACCAAATGTTTTGCATATATATTATCAGGATAATGCTTAAGCCAGTTTTTAGAAATGCTTTTTGCATCATCAAAATTATCACAAGCCAACAAAACAAGCGATTCCAATATATTAACATCAACATACGCATTCTCTGGCTCAATATTTTTTGCAGCAAAAAACAAGCCCAAAGCTTCTTGATAATCTCCTGTTTCTTTTATTATCACAGCCAAGTTATTAAGCACCGCAAAGTTTTTATCATCTATTAAAACGGCTCTTCTGTATTCTTCTAATGCTTGCGCCACGTTACCTGCCACATATAACATATTTGCATAATTTATTTGTGCATCAATATTATTAGGTTTTGCTTCCAAGACTTTTTTATATAAATCTTCTGCTGCAACAAAGTCTTTTTGCAAGACCATAATATCAGCCAAAAGCTTAATTGCTTTATAATTATTTGGATTAATGCTTATTGCGTTTTTTAAAAAAACTTTTGCCTCGTCATATTCTTTTTCTGCAAACAATATCTCCCCTCTTAAAGCGTGCTGATAGTCAAACTCCAAGTTTTCTTGCAAATAGCTTAAAGCCTTATGATTTTTGCCTCCTTCAAACAAAAACAAGGCAATATAATAATGCGCCAACGGATGATTAAAAGTCATAAGTTCATTAATGTTTTTTTCTATAAACAAAAGGTTTATTTTTGGCTCATCATAATCCTTATTTATTAATAACGCCTTCTGATAACTCTCTTTTGCTTTTTCAACCTCGCCCATTTTTTGATAAATATTGCCAATATTATTATAAGACTCTTTAACAGAGCTAGCTTTTTTATAACACTCTATTGCCTCACTATATTTTCCTAAGTTCTCCAAAGAATATGCCAAAGAAAAATTATATTCTTGCAAAAAAGGGTTAAAGCTCAAAGCCTTATAAAAATATTCAACTGCAACCAAGTCAAGCCCTTTATTTTGCGCAACAAGGCCCAAAAGGTTGTATATATCTGGGCTATTTGGTGCAATCTCAAGAGCTTTTTTATATAAGCGCTCAGCCTCATCAAAATTGCCTTGATTATAGCACAATGTTGCTTGTTGCATAAAAACTTCTATCAAGATTTTTCTGCCCTTTCCAAGTCTTCAATAAACCAGTCAATCTCATAATCAACCTCTGCCATCATCTCATTAAATCTATTGCGATATGCTAATATCAGACTAGTTTCTTCAAACCTTAAGTCAATAATTTTATAACCATCTTCATAAGGCTTAAGATAGAACTCTACAACAAAGATATTATTCTCGCTTACAAAAATCTTTGTTTTTGCTTTTATAATATTATTTTCTTTATAAGCATCAACCACATCAAAACTAATATTCTCTCCAAAAGAAAGTGGAAACTTTTTATAAGCATATAAAGCGTATTGTCTAAAGGCTTTTTTATATCGTTTTTTTTGCTCTTCGCTCATATTTTTATAGTGTTTTCCCATAACAAATTTTGAGACATATTCCATATCAATATCTTCAAGCAAAATTGCATCTAGTTTTTTGTGTTTTTTATCGATGTTTGTTTCACCAAATGCTTCAATTAAATTTTTTCCTTTTTCATTCAACCAGTTTTTTGCCCCCTCATAAGCATGCAAATTAAAAGAGGTCAAAAAAATTGTGATAACTATAAAAAAAGCCTTAACTTTCATAAAAATAACTCCTATAATGCTATCTATAAACCAAAAGAGGTAAAAATGAAACACATTTTTTTTATATTTTTAATAATTTTTAGTTTTAATGCTTTTGCAAAAGATGACGGCTTAAACCTCATTCAAAGAAGAGGATACTTAAGATGCGGAACAGACCTTAGTGTCAAAACACTTGCAAAAAAAGACAAAGAAGGCCTCTGGCAAGGTATTGATACAGAAATTTGCAAAGTCTTGGCAACAGCGCTTCTGGGCTCTCCCTCTGCCTTTGAGATGATAGACACAAAAAGCTACAACCTACAAAAAAATCTTCTAATGGCACAAATAGATGTTGCAATTGGGGGGCATAACATCATTGCCAGCAATGAAGTATCTGCCAAAATAACACCAGCCGCTACATTTTATTATGACAATCTAAAGTTTTTAGCCTATAAAAAAGAAAACGCAACATCTATGCTTGCATACAAAGACGCAAATGTGTGCACTATAACAGGTCAAGGCCTTAATGAGTTCTACATCAAAGAATATAGCCAAAAATATAACCTCAACCTAAATATCTTAAAATTTAACTCAAAAAGTTCTGCCAAAGAGGCTTTTTTATTAAAAAGATGCGCAATGCTTGCAGATGCAGAGATTTATCTTAAAGACATTCAAAAAGAAAACACCATAATCTTAAACGACGTTATAGAAACTGTTCCCATAAACATTTATGTCGTAAAACAAAATTATGACTTAAAAATAGCCATAAAATGGATAGTAAATGCCTTGTTATTGTCAGAAAAAATGAACATAAGCAAAAGCAATTTAAGCATCTCGTTTCTAACAAAAGACAAATCAACACAAAACTTATTAGGAGACAACCCCAAAATATGGCAAGCACTGGGGCTAAAGCCAGACTGGCTAAAACTTGCCATATCCCAAGTTGGCAACTATGATGATTTTTTCAACTCGTTCATAGCCCCCTTGGGCATAAAAAGAGAAAAAAACAATTTAATAGAAAATAACGGACTAATGAAAGCGGAGCCATTTTTATGATTAATACAATAGAAGTAAAAAGCATCTCAAAGTCTTATGGACGCATAAAAGCACTTGATAACGTATCATTTACTGCAAAAAAAGGAGATATCATTGCTCTTCTTGGTCCAAACGGCTCAGGAAAAACCACTCTCTTAAACATCTTATCAACCGTTCTCTCACAAGACAAAGGAGATGTCTTTATCTTAACCAAAAACATCGAATTTAACAAAATGTTTATAAAAAAAAACCTGGGCTTTTTGGCAGAAGGCTCTCCCTTATATGCTGACATGAGTGTCATAAGCTTTTTATCATACATTGCAAAAATCAAAAACGAAAACATAAAAAGCATAAAAGAAATAGCAGAAATGGTTAAGATAACAAATGTCTTAGACCAAAAAATCGAAACCCTTTCAAAAGGTTATTTAAGGCGTGTTTCTTTTGCCCAAAGTTTGTTAGGAAGCCCGCAAATATTATTATTAGATGAGCCAACAGACGGACTAGACCCCAATCAAAAAGACGTTATAAGAGAGGTGATAAAAAACATCTCAAAACAAAAAACAATCATAATATCGACCCACCTCCTAGATGACGTTCAAACACTTGCAAACAAAATTGTTTTAATAAACAAAGGCAAAATAATTGCCCAAGGCTCAAAGCTAGACATATTAAACCAAGCAAAAACAACTGACATAGAAAAAGCATTTAAAGCTCTTACTAAGGAAAAATAGAATGAAACAAATAATGACAATTTTAAAATATGAATTTTTAAGATACTTCAACACTCCTGTTGCATTTGTATATTTAATTGCATTTTTGCTCTTAAACGGGTTTTGCGTTTTTTATTTTGGCAATTTCTTAGAAAGAGGAATAGCCGACTTAAATCCAATGTTTGTTTTTATGCCTTGGATACTACTCTTTTTTGTTCCAGCCATATCAATGCGCCTTTGGGCAGAAGAATTCAAATCAGGCACAATATATCAAACCCTAAGCCTGCCAATTTCAATAACATCTATAACCATCGGAAAATTTTTAGCCGCATGGGCTTTCTGTAGCTTAAGCATTGCAGCCACGTTTGAGCTCTGGATTACAATAAACGCAATAGCCACACCAGATAACTCCATAATAACATATTCTTATCTATCAACATTTTTGCTTTGTGCTGCCTTAATCTCAATTGCTTTATATGCATCGTCTACAACAAAAAACCAAGTAATAGCCTTAATACTAGGAATTTTGTTTATATTGTTTTTCTACGTATCTAGCCTTGATTTTATAGTTAATTTGTATCAGCCATTTTTAAGCAACCAAACACTAGAAATTTTGGCAAGCTTTAATATTTTATCTAACTATTATTCTATGATTTCTGGGCTTATAGAACTTAAAGCAATATTATTTTTCTCAAGCATTATTGTCTTTTTTATATTTATTACCATAACAACAATAAACAATAAGTTTAGCGCAAAAAAAAATACGCCATATATAATTATATTTTCTCTATTATTATTTATTGGCTTTAACCTAATCTCTTCAAAAAGTATTTCATACTTTGACGCCTCTTCTCAAAAAAAGCACTCTTTAAGTGAAAGCACCAAATATATACTACAAAACCTAAAAGAGCCTGTAACAATAAAAGTTTATTACTCAAAAATTTTATCAACCCAAAGCCCTCAGTTTAAAGAATCTTTTAACTCTGTAATAACATTATTAAAACAATACAAAAAACTTGCAAAAAACAAACTAAATATAGAAATTTATTATCCTCAAACATTAAGCGAGCTTGAAGATATAGCCATAGCAAGTGGCCTCAAAGGCTTGCCAATACTGGACTCAAACCAAAACGCATTTTTTGGGCTTGTTTTTACAGATGCAATAAACAACAAAGAAGAAATAGAACTCTTAACCCCAAGCATGCAAAACAAACTAGAAACTATAATTACTCAAAAAATATATTTGCTAAACCACACCAAGCCCTCTCTGGGTGTTATAAGTGGTGTTGAAATGTTTGAAACAGAAATAGCAGGTGTTGCCACGCAAAACTGGCAAATCATTGATGAAATATCAAATTTTTATGACATCAAAAAAATAGACAACAACAACCCAGATATCAAAGACATAGACGCATTAATGATAATCTCACCTCAAGATATGTCAAAAGAACTTATTGAAAATATCAAGTCTTATAAAAACCAAGGTGGCAAATTCTTAATATTATTAGACCCTGCCCCTGAAGCAATCAGAAATTTTGCACCTCAAACAAAAGCAATCAAAGCATCTGACTTCAAAGAGCTTGAAAATGAATTTGGATTTAAGTTTATAGATAAAGCTTTTGTAGCAGACTTTGACAACTCTATAACAGTTGATGCAACAATAGACTATACTCAAAACCCAATTATAACCCAAGACATTGCTCAAATAAAATTAACCGAAGACAACATAGAGCAAGCATATTTGCCAACTGCTGGCCTTCAGACAATTATACTATCAACGTCTTCAATAATTGCTGCAAACAAAGAGGCAAACATTACGTTCACGCCTCTCTTAGCGGCCTCAAAAAACTCAAGCTTAATGAGTATTGAATACATTTATAACAACTACAACCCAGCCATTATCTTAAGCAACTTCAAAAAAGATAATTACAAAAAAATATTAGCCGCAAAAATAACATCCAATAACAAAAAAAACCCATACAAGGCGATTGTTATTGCAGACAGCGACTTATTATATGACAGCTATATAAACAATAGTGACAATTTATATCTTATACTAAATTCTTTGGATGAGCTTGTAAAAAACCACTCTTTATTGTCTCTGCGCTCAAAAAACCAAAAAGCAAGCAGGCTAGAGCTTATAGAAGATATCAGAAGAAAAGCTCAGCTAAAATATGCAAAAGAAGAAAACTTACTACTCTCAAAAGTAAACAACACAAAAACACAGCTCCAAAAAGTTATTAGCAAAAGAGATTTTGAAGGAAGAAAAAACTTTATTGCAGATGAGCTTGCCTTAATAGCAAAACTAAGACAAAATTTATCAGACTTAAAAAATAATCTTGGCAAGTTAAAAGAAGCGTCATACCAAAAGCTAAAAAATATTGAACTTTTAATAAAGGCAATAAACATATACTTGCTACCCCTAATAATTTTAATCATAACCTTGCTTATTCATAATAAAAAAACCATAACAAAAGAAAAAGCTCAAATTGTTTTTGATAAAAAAAGCAAAGTTCTTTCAATAATAGCGTTAATTGCCTTAATAACAGGCATTGCCATAAACATAAGCACACAAAAAAAACAAACAGATTTGCCCGTTTTTAAAAACCTTAACATACAAGAAATTAACAAAATTATTATAACAAAAGAAGAAAAAAGCATAGAGCTTTATAAATCTGATAATAACTGGCAAATAAAAAATCATGATGGCTTTAAGGTCTATGATGAAAGAATAAAAAACTTATTAACCGCAATCTCTTTTGCAAAATTTTATGAGCAAAAGTCAAATCAGGTAAAAAACTTGCCATATTTTGGACTAGGCAACAAAGAAGCAACCCACATAGAGCTTTTTGATAATAACAACATAAAACAAGACTTTTATATAGGAGAATATGACATAGACTTAGGCCGCGGAGCCAGAGGAGCTTATTATAGAGACGCAAACAATTATGATGTTTGGTTAATAAATGCAGACTTAATAGATGTTTCTCCAAACTGGAGAGAGTTTGCTTACTCATTTGCATGGAACCTTCGCTACGGCAAAGCGATTAATATGGACATAGAGTTAATTAAAGCAATGATTAACACACCTTTATTAAGAGCAACAAACGCCATTAAAGACGCAATAAAAGACTTTGCAATAGACGTCAAAACAGATAAAAAAGAGTTTGATATAGAGTTTTATCAATCAGATAACAAACACTTCATAAAGTATAGCTTTGAAAATATGTATTATGAAATAAGCAAAGAAGATTTTGAAGAGATTAAAAAGAACATAGAAGAAACAAGTAATAAGTCCAACGCACAAGACATAGAGAAATAGTCCAAGCTAAAACTCTAGGCAAGTTGCAAGAAGATGCCTAGCCTATAAATAAAAGGTGAGTTATGAGGCACATGCGACGTGAGTTGACAGCCGACGTGTGCAAAATAGCACTCGAGGCTGGCAAGTTGCAAGAAGATGCCCATAAATTACCTTTTAAGAGGAGTAAACCTTCAAGTAGTAGTCCATGCTAAAACTCATAGAATTAGGCTAATACGCAGAAGGTTTGCGACGACGTGTACACACAAAACGTACACGAGGAGTAAACCTTCAAGTAGTAGTCAATTATATGAGTTTACCTCTTAAACAATTGTTTGCGTGCACGCCTCTCCATAGCCCATAGGTTACCTATACCGTTTGCAGGCTGCACATCTGACTTTATGGCAAAATTAAAACTTCTCTGAAAAAATATACTTGTTGTTTTTGAAAAATTATTCATTGGGCAAAAGCCATAAAAATCTACTTGCAAAAAGTTTCCTTTTTTTAATGCCTCAACAGCGTTCACATATTCGTGTGAGACATTTATTCTGTCTGCATCATCAAGAATTATAAACCCATTATCAGATATTTTTTTAACAGCAACTTCTGCACACTCAGCTCTTCTTTTGCCATCTATTATTATAACATCATATTTTTCTTCATCTTCAAATATTGCATCTTCATAAGCGTTGCCTTCATCTCGCCATTTAATTTCAAGATTATCTTCATTAAACTCGGTTGTCCAACGCTTATAATATTCTTGATTATCCTCAATTGAGATTACAGATTTTGCCCTTTTTGCCCAATACAAAGAAGAATACCCCACCCCAAACTCAAACACTTTTTTTTGAGAATAATCAAACTGAGATAAATATTCAATCGCAGGATACGTATACCAAGGAATTGGGTTGCCATCTTTATCAATAGATTTTTTTTCCTCTATTGTTTTATTAAGAGCATATTCCTTAAGCCATATATCAATAAATCTCTGAAATTTTTCTGAATACATCTCAATCTTTCCAAAAACTATGAGAGAACAACACCAAAACAGTAAGCACTTCAAGCCTGCCTAAGAGCATTCCAATAGACAACACATACTTTGAAAAATCAGATAATGTTGCATAATTTCCAATTGGGCCAATCAAGTCCCCTACCCCAGGGCCTGTATTTGTAAAGCAAGCAATTGCCCCGCTAATAGCAACTTCAAAAGAAACCCCATCAACATTTAATAAAACAATAATAACCGCCAACGTTAATAAATAAAAACCAATCATTATCAATACAGAGTTAATAACATCTTCACTAATTACAACACCCCTTGTTGTTGGTTGCTTAATTAAGTTTGAAGAAAAAGATTTTGACAAAGCGTTTCTTAAATATGCAAACAAAGCCTGCCATCTAAATATTTTTACAGATCCAGTTGTAGACCCAGTGCAACCACCAGTAAGAGCAAATATCAAAAATAAAACAAAAGCAAAATTACCCCATTTCATATAATCAACAGATGAGAAACCTGTTGTTGTCATAATAGAAATTACATTAAAGGATGAATAACGCAATGCATCAATAAATGAATAAGTATTTTGCACTACCAAAATCAACGTAACCAAAGCAACATAAAAAACCAAAACCTGAAAAAACGTTACAATCTGAGCAACTTTCAAAGACTTTCCTTTATTTGCAAAAAACATTAACAAATAATAACTCATCGGAAGAGAGCCTAATATCATAAAAATTATTGTAACAAACTCTACCAAAAAGCTATCATAAAATGCCAAAGAATTATTTTTTGTAGAAAATCCACCCGTAGATATTGTTGTAAGACTATGATTTATTGCATCAAACAAACTCATTTTTGCAAAAAATAAGCTCAATGTGCATAATATAAAAAACAACGCATAAACGACTATAATTCTTTTTGCAATATCTCCCATCTTAGGCAAAAATTGCTCCCCAAAGTCTGAGTTTTCTCTTTGAAATATTTGCATTCCGCCAATTCCCAATAGCGGCAAGACAGCAATTGCAAAAATTACAATACCAATGCCACCTATTGCGTTTAATAAAGATCGCCATAACAAAATTGACTTTGGCAAGGCCTCTATATTTGAAACCACACTTGCTCCTGTTGCAGTTATTCCAGAAAAAGCCTCAAAGAACGCATCTGTATATGAAGGAAAACTTCCAGATAAAATAAAAGGCAAGGTAGAAAAAAGAGCGCACCCTCCCCATGAAATAGCTGTCAACAAATATCCTTGATGCGTGCTTAATCTATGTATTTGAGTTTTGTTTGCCAAAAACAAAGACAAACCAACAAACACAACAACTATTGCAGAAGACAAAAAAGGCGACCATTTCATTCCTTCAAAAAAAATGTCTACCCCTGCTGGCAAAAGCATAAAAAATCCCAAAACAGAAAAGAAGTAGCCTGAAATCATAAATACTGGTTGCCACATATCACTCACCTAACCCAACGTTCTTTGATAACCCTTTTTCAACCAACAAGCGATTAACATCAACCCCATCAAGTTTGCAAAAAGCTGTTGCATCGCCCTTATTACTATAAGCAACAACGTTGCAAAAAACCTCTTTATTATCAAAAAGATTTGTCAAAAAAGCTTCTGCCTCTTTTCCTAGCTCTGAATTAGGGTCTATATATATTCCATGAAAGAACATAAATTTTTTGCCAACCAAAATTTGATTAGCATTAATCACTAAAACATTTCCAACAACCATTTCTGGCACTTTTAAATAAGTTAAGTCTGGTCTTGTTAACACCTCTTCTTTTTTTGCAAACACATTTTTTTTGTTTTCTTGCACTTTTGCAAAAATTTTTCTTCTGGCATTTACGTCATAATTAGGGTCTTTTTTTTCTTTTGGTTTTTCAGCTCTTATTTCATATAAAGGCTCTATACCAATATGAGTTGCAACTTCTGTTTTAATTGGTTCAATTATTTTTTTTACAAATATCTCATCAATTTTTTGCTTATACCACAAGTGCACTGTTGTTGGTTTGGCGCCCAAAAAAGTCGGCGTCAACCATAACATAAATAAAATAAACAGCATAATAAAAGGATGAAAAATAGGAAACAAAATAAACCTTGCAATTTTATGAAACGTTCTTGCTTTTCCTTTTAAGGCTATTCTATCATCATCTTTAATTCTGTTCCTTTTTCTAGCCATCAAGCTGCTCCATATTTTTCTTTAAGCTCAACAACTCTTTCATCAGAAATTCTTTCAAACAAAGGCTCTCCAACAACAAAGTTGTGCCCCGCAGGCAAGACAGAAATCTCTTTTGCCACATTAAAGTCTTTTATATTATACTCTGGTGTAAGACCCAATTGCTCAAGCATTTTTTCTGCCGTTTGAGGCATTATATGACTTGTAAATATTGCAAAAATTCTAATTAGATTAATACAAATATTTAATATTGTTTTTGCTCTATTCTCATCTGTTTTTATAACCGCCCAAGGCTCTGTTGTTGAAATATAGTTATTGCCCTCAACCCACATTGCACGCAGCTCTGCCATTGCTTTTCTAATCTCACATTTTTGCATATGCTCAATATATGCATCTATTCTTGCCTGCAGATTATCAAGCATCTGCGTTTCAACTTCTGTAATCTCAGAAGATATTTCAGGCACTTCTGAACCAAGTTTTGATGCTGTCATTTTCAAGACCCTAGAAACAAAATTACCCAACACACCATTAAGGTCTTTATTAACAACACCAGCAAAGCCATCAAACGTAAACTCTGTATCAGAACTTTCAGGAGCATTTGCCATCAACCAATAACGCCAATAATCAGCACCAAATTCTTCTAGTGCTTCTTTTGCAAAAATACCCCTATTTTCAGACTTTGAAAACTTGCCACCTTCAAAAGTCAAATAGCTTCCGCCTTTAAGCATATTAACCTGCGTCCAGTTTTCTTGCGCCCCAATAAGCGTTGCCGGAAACGATATTGCATGATAAGGCACATTATCTTTTCCCATAAATTGATAAGAAGACACATCATCTTGATTTAACCACCAATCTTCCCACTTATTGCCTGTTGCATCTGCCCATTGTTTTGTAATCCCAATATAAGATATTGGAGCATCAAACCACACATAAAAAACTTTATCTTCAAAACCTTTTTTAGGCACCTGAAAACCCCATTTCAAATCACGAGTAATACATCTTTCTTGCAAACCTTCTTTAAGCCATTTTTGCGCAATAGAAAAAGCCACATCAGGCCACACGCCAGCTTTGGTTTTCAGCCATTCTTTTAATTTTGGCTCCGCTTTATGAAGGTCTAAAAACAAATGTCTTGTTTCTCTAACTTCAATGTTTGAGCTATCTGATATTGCTGATTTTGGGTTGATTAAATCTGTTGCTTCCAAAACTTTTGTGCAGTTTTCACACTGATCGCCCCTTGCTTTATCATAACCGCAATATGGACAAGTTCCATAAATATATCTATCAGCCAAAAACATATTATCATCAATTGAAAATACTTGCTTCATTGTTTTTTCAACAATATATCCATTTTTATCAAGCTCACTAAAAATGCGATACGTCAATTCTTTAGATGCATCATCAGAGCTTCTGCCCAAATAATCATAAGAAAGATTAAATCCTTCATAAATCTCTTTATGTTGCTTAAAATAGTCTGTGCAATATTCCCTAATATCAACACCGGCCTTATTTGCTGCAATTTCTACCGCAGCGCCATGCTCATCTGTTCCACAAATATATAAAACCTTATCGCCCATAGCACGAGAAAATCTTGCATACAAGTCAGATGGCATCAAGCACCCAATAATATGCCCCAAATGCGGCAAACCATTAATATATAACAAAGCTGAAGTAATTAATTTTCTTTCCATATCTTTTTACACCTTTTCTTTTTTATCTAAAAACCTAGGAAGAGTTGCTGAATTTGCGCCACTGGCTTTTCTGTGCCCACCACCACCAAATTGCGCGGCCAACCTAGACACATCAACATCATCTCTTTCTGTATAAAATGTCATTTTCCAATTTTGCCTTGAGTTCATATAAAAGTTGATAAAAAAGTCAAACTTATGTTTATTTTCAACACTGTCATAAAACTCAGAATAACCTTGTGGCATATTTGCACACAAGCACTTCATGCCCATAAACTCACTTTCAAACACAAGAGCCTTAGAAAGCCTAAAGTTTCTAATCCTAATCCAGTCTAAAATGGCATTTCCCTTGGCAACTGTTTCATCAACATCAATTCTGCCTTCAATCAAGTCTTGCCATATTGGCTCGTTTGGTCTATTAACCCCAAATGACTGAAAAGCATATTCAAAAGCCCTAACCCTAGGGTCTTCAAGCAAAAATAAATCATTTAAGGCCAATAGTTTAATCCCCAAAGGCACTTCCTTGTTAGGATAAAAATAATTCCAAGTCAGCTCAATTGCAGCAACTCCGTTTTTTCTAATTCCTTTTATTGGCTCATACTTTCCTGTTTTCATATACTCTTCATATTCATTAATAACAGAAATATGATGATCAATCCAAATCAAATCTTTTGTTTTTGCAAGCTCAAACATATAATCAACCGGCAACGCAATGTCGCAAACAATAACTCTGTCTGCTTTCTCAATCTTGTCATATGGAACTGTCATGTCATGATTATACCCAAAAAAGTTAGTGTTTGGATAAACGCTCTTAACTATCCCAGCACTTCCTTTTCCGTCATGGTCTGCAATGTGATATATGCATAATGTTTTCATTTAAATCTCTACTTTCATCCCATCATAAGCGGGAAACACGTTGTCATTTGTCAAATTATTAACCTCATCATAATCACAACAAGTTGACATATGGTTAATAATTGCTTTTTGTGGTTTAATTTTTTCTATAATTTCATTAACTTTATTAATATCCATATGATAAGCATGAGAATAAATATTTGTTAAAGGCAAGATTAAGGTTCCAACTTCTTTTTTTATTGCCTTAAAAAGATTTTTATCAACGTCCTTGCAATCAGAGATATAAACAATCTCTCCATCATTAAAAACATAAGCAACTGTCGGCACCAAATGTCCCAATAACTCAACTGCCACAATCTTTGTGTTGCCAATATAAAAAGCTTTATTCTTTTTTATCTTATTAGACACCAAAGACGCTGTAACAATGCCATCGTTTTTAGACGATATCAAATAGCCAAAACGTTTTTTTATATGTCTCATTGTTTTAGAAGTCGCATAAATATTTAATGGCTTTCTCATAACTCTGTTTATCTCGCGCAAGTCATCAATTCCGTGCAAATGGTCAGCATGAGAATGAGTATATAAAACACCATCAAGCTCTCTGATACCTGCTGCAATCATCTGTGTTCTTAAGTCAGGAGACGTATCTATCAGTATCTTATCACCATCAATCTCAACATAAGCTGAGGTTCTTGTCCGATAATTTTTTAAGTTATTTGGATTACATTTTCCAAAACCCAGCGCAACAGAAGGCACACCAGGTGCAGCTCCAGAGCCTAATATAATAATTTGTTTCAAAGCTTATTCCCTTTCTTATCACTTGCCTTAACAAAAAGCCTAAAAAAATTGTTTGTCGTAATCTCTGCAATGTCATCTAAAGAAACATTTTTTAATTGTGCCAATTTTTCTGCCACATAATAAACAAAAGCAGGTTCATTTCTTTTTCCCCTAAAAGGAGCAGGTGCTAGAAACGGAGCATCTGTCTCAACCAACAAATTTTCAAGGGGCACAGATTTAAAAACCTCTTGCAGGCCAAAAGATTTATTAAACGTAACAATCCCAGAAGCAGAGATATAAAACCCCTTAGAAATTGCAAAGTCCGCCAATCTCTGAGAGCCAGAAAAACAATGTATAACGGCCTTAAAAGGCTTTAATTGATAATAATCATCCAATATCTCTATCATATCATCATCAGCATCACGCGTATGAATAATAATTGGCAAATTACATTCTTGAGCAACTTTTATCTGTGTTTCAAAAACTTTCTTTTGGATATCTTTTTCAGAATGATTATAATAATAATCAAGCCCACACTCGCCAATAGCAACAACTTTTTTATCGTTAACATACTTCAACAAATCTTGAGCACAAAAATCTGGATAATCTTTTGCATCATGAGGATGAATACCAACAGCGTTCCACACAAAAGGAACTTTCTTTGACAACTCAAGCTGTTCTTCAATGCCTGCGAGGTTAACCCCTGCGTTTAATATCGCACAAACGCCTTTTTCTTTTGCATTGCTTAAAATTTCATCAAAATCTGCTCTAAAATCTTTATAATCCAAATGACAATGACTATCTACTAACATTATTCTCTCCTAATATATATTCAAACTACATCATAGAGTTCTTAAAATCAAGATGTTTTTAACATTATCACATAAAACGCATTTATCGCTACCTTGGCTTGCAGCCACAATAATCTTGATGATATAAATTATGCTCTTTAATTAAACGATTGCTCAGCTCTTGCATTCCGCCTTTTCTAAGCTCAATATCAAAATAAGCAACACCTGTTTCCAAAGACATTTTATAAGCGGCTTCATTTACTTGTGCCAAGTCCTTATACCTAGAAGTCCCCAAAACACTAGCAACGCCAGAAAACCCATTTGCTTTTGCATATTCCATCACCCGTTTAAGCCTTAAGCCAAAGCAAACAGAGCATCTTTTGCCTCTTTCTGGCTCATCTTCAAGCCCTTGAACTGCCTGCTGCCAAACCTGATTATCATACTCAAGCTCAATAAATTTTATGCCATAAATATTGCAGATTTTTTCATTTTCATCTCTTCTTTTTTGATACTCTATATCTGGCACAATGTTTGGATTATAAAACACCACCATAAAATTGTGCTCAGCCTCAGCCAAGGTTTTAATCACAGCAACGCTACATGGCGCACAACAAGAAAGCAATAAAAAATTATCCTTAATCATTAACTAAATACCTCATAATTGGCTTATAAGATTTTCGATGAATTGGCGTAATCCCGTATTGGCTCAAGGCTTCAATATGTTTCTTCACTCCATAGCCAGCGTGTTTTTCAAACCCATATTGAGGATATTTAAGAGCATATTCACTCATTTTTTTGTCACGATAAACTTTTGCAACAATTGACGCTGCAGAAATAGAAAAAGATTTGCTATCTCCTTTAATAATAGGCTTGCAATCACAGCACATATCTTTTGGTTTTTGGTTGCCGTCAACAATTGCAAAGTTTGGCTTTCGCCCCATATCTTTAACCGCCCTGTTCATTGCAACAAAAGTCGCGTTTAAGATATTTAGCTCATCAATTTCTTCAGCGCTTGCTTCTCCGACCCCAATTAAGACCTTACCCTCGTCTTTTAACTTATAAAGAGCATTAAACGCTAATTGTCTTTTTTTTGCAGAGATTTTTTTTGAATCATCAAGCATATTTAATATATTTTCATCAATCTCTTGGCTCAAAAAAACAACAGAGCCAGCCACCACAGGTCCAGCCCAAGGCCCTCTGCCTGCTTCATCAATACCACAAACCATATTACCATATTGGTTTTCAATCTCAAACTTATAGCTAGAACTCATTGCACCCCATTAACAAAAAAGAACTCATATGATTTTGCCAACACAATATTAAAATATGTAAATATTACAGAAACAAATAAAAGCTCAATCCACTCAAAAGGACAAACACTATGAACAAAAAACATCAACGCATTAATAAAAATTAATATAAACAAAAACCTAAAATAATTTCCTTTTGTATGATTAAACGCAAATCTAATGCTTTTATTTCTATCAACAACAGAGCCAATCCAAGCAAAATATGGACGATATAAAACATTTGGTGAAACAAGCAAAAACAAAAAAATCAAAACCAAATTTAACAAATAAGAGTCATCAATATATTGTTCCATAAAATCAATCGGCAAGCCCAAATATATAAATATATATGGCAAAAACACCAATATTATTCCAAACAAAAACATAAACAATAATATTTTTGTAGAAGGCATCAAAGAATGCGTTACAGATTTATAATCAATCAATGGTTTTTTTTGAAAATAAAGCCTAAAATAAGCAACCCACAACACATATATCAAAGACAAAGAAAACAAAAATGACAAGTTTGTCCAACCACCCAAAATTGATGAGACCAAAAGCAAAACAAAGTTTATCATTGCAAACGATGCTGCAATCTTATAGTTTTCAACCATATAAGTCAAACTATCACTTAAAACATTTATAACCGGAAGTTTCATAAATTAATGCTCATCTTCAAAAACGTAATGCCCTTATCTTCAAAGACATCGCCAACTTTTTCAAAGCCCATTTTTTCATAATAATCAACAACAGATAACATTGCATTCATATACATTTGTTTATACCCTGTTTTCTTAGCTCTTTTTATTGCATAATCAACAAGTTTTTTACCAACGCCCTCTCCTTGATATTTGCTATCAACCGCAACTTGGAGCATTCTAATAGTTTCATTATCAATCGGAGCAAGCATCACGCCGCCAACAAGCGCATCATCAAGCTCTTCAATACAACCAATGTGCAAATAATTTGCCTCAAGCTCTCTGTGATAGTCCAAAAACTTCAAACCCAAAGGCTGCATTAATACCTTATATCGCAAGCTAACAAGCTCTTCATAACGACTAGAGCCAAAATCAATGTCTATAACTTTCTTCATATTTAATCTCCGAATAATGTTGACTCTAATAATAAATATTATTATAAAACTTGCAAGGAAAAAATAACATGAGTTTAGATTTAATCAGAAATTTTGCGATAATCGCACACATAGACCACGGAAAGTCAACACTTGCAGACAGAATGATTGAGTTTTGTGGCGGGCTTGAAAAAAGAGAAATGACAGAACAAGTTCTTGATAGTATGGATATTGAAAAAGAACGCGGCATTACTATAAAAGCCCAAACTGTCCGCCTTAATTATAAAGCCAAAGATGGCAAAACATATCAACTAAATTTGATGGACACCCCAGGGCACGTAGACTTTTCTTATGAAGTATCTCGTTCTTTAGCCTCTTGTGAGGGCTCTATCTTGGTTGTCGATTCAACCCAAGGGGTTGAGGCACAAACCTTGGCAAACGTATATTTGGCAATAGATAACAATCACGAGATTATTCCTGTATTAAACAAAGTTGATTTGCCATCATCAGATGTTGAAAAAGTAAAAGCGCAAATAGAAGACGTTATTGGCTTAGACACATCAGAGGCTGTTGAAACAAGCGGAAAATCTGGCATCGGTGTTCAAGACTTGTTAGAAGAAATCACAAAAAAACTCCCTGCCCCAACAGGAGATGCAAATGCCCCATTAAAAGCACTTTTAATTGACAGCTGGTATGACGCATATTTGGGAGTTATTATTTTAGTTCGCATCAAAGACGGTGTCTTAAAAAAGAAAACTCAAATTACCATGATGTCAAACAACACGCAATATTTGGTTGACAGAGTCGGCATATTCTCACCAAAGATGCAAGACGTAGAAGCCCTCTACCCAGGGGAGATGGGCTTTATAACCGCAAGCATAAAGTCTGTATCTGACACAAACATTGGTGACACCATAACAGAAACAAAAAAACCATGTGACACCCCTCTTGCTGGCTTTAAGCCTTCTGTTCCTGTTGTGTTTTGCTCAATGTTTCCGGTTGACAGCTCTCAATATGAATTATTAAAAGACGCTCTTGGCAAATTAAAACTTAATGACGCCAGCATTGAATATATCAATGAAAACTCAGCCGCATTAGGCCTTGGCTTCAGATGCGGATTCTTAGGGCTCTTGCATATGGAGATTATTCAAGAACGCCTTGAGCGAGAGTTTGACTTAGACTTAATTACAACAGCTCCATCTGTTGCATATACACTAAATATGAACAATGGAGAATCTATTAACCTACACAATCCAGCCGATATGCCAGAGCCAACTCAAATAAAATCAATTGAAGAGCCAATGGTAAAAGCGACGATTCTAGTGCCAGATGAGTTTTTGGGCAACGTCTTAAAACTTTGCAATGACCGCCGCGGCGTGCAAGAAGAGTTGACATATGTTGGCACTCGCGCCATGGTTGTATATCGCATTCCACTTAATGAGATTGTATTTGACTTTTATGACCGTCTAAAATCAATTACCTCTGGCTATGCAAGTTTTGACTATGAAATGATTGGTTATGAAGAATCAAATCTTGTTAAAGTTCAAATTCTTATTAATGAAGAGCCCGTTGACGCCCTTGCCTTTTTGTGCCACAAAACCCAAGCAGAAGCAAGAGGCCGCCAAATTTGCGAAAGATTAAAAGACCTTATCCCAAGACATTTGTTTAAGATACCTATTCAGGCTGCCATTGGTGGCAAAGTCGTTGCTCGTGAGACAATCTCTGCAATGAGAAAAGATGTGACCGCAAAATGCTATGGTGGTGATGCATCCAGAAAAAGAAAACTTTTAGACAAGCAGAAAAAAGGTAAAAAGCGTATGCGTCAATTTGGCCGTGTTGAAGTCCCTCAATCTGCCTTTATTGAGGCATTGCGCATCGGTGATGCATAAAAAAACAAAAAAACGAGCACCCTGCTCGTTTTATTTATGTCTAACCAACTTTACTTACAAAAAAAATATACCAAATACGGATTCCGTATTTGGTATATTAACTATACAAAATTATACTGCTTTACAAATTAAAAAAATTCTTTATCATATATCTTGCAGTCAAGAAGGCTTGGCTGTGGTGTCTGAAAAACATCTTCAAAACAATCCACTGTTTTGGTGGAGGGCTCGGCATAAGGAATTTTATTCTCGAAGAAGAGCGACTGTGTTTTGACAGTTTTTCAGCTCCACCTCCGATTTTTTTTATCGGAGGTTATTTTAATGTAGAGGACGACACCCTTGGCGTCCGCAACAAATAGGAGCAAAAACTATGAACTTAAACATAAACCCAATAAAGCAAGACTTAGCTGTGCAACTAAAAACACTAAGACAAGAAAAAAATATAAGTCTAGAAGACCTATCGCAAGCCTTAAACCTAAGATTGAAATGGCTAACAAGACTAGAGAACGCAAAAGCACACATTGACTGGTATTTTTTGCTAAAACTAGCCCACTTTTATAACAAAAAAATAAAAATACGCTTTGAATAAAAATAAACAACAAAAAAAACCGCGGTGCCCAAATATGAGCACGGCGGTTTAATTTACTTGCGTGGATTTAATGCAGCCTTCTTTCTATCTTGCCGCTCTTGCCGATGCGTCTTATAGCGTTGTTCACTTCCGCTATCAAAAGACACCAAAGTCCTCCCTATCCCAAAAGGATTAAAACCACCTTCTGGCTTCTCTCCCTTATAAAACTCAACCGAAAATCCAACAACCTCATTTCTTCGGTTTAGTATTTTTGTTGGTCTTGTAGACGACCTATACCAGCCATCTTCATTCATCTCTCTCTCTTTATTTTCATCGTTCAAAGATGTAAAGCGCACGCTCTTCACCTCTATTCCTGCAACTTGAGAGGTTTTAAATAATAATCTCTGTTTCATAATTTAATATTTATAAAATTTATACTGCTTTATAAAAGAAAATCTCCTTTTTGTCAACAATTTTTGTAAAAACCACAGAACCACTTGCTTTTTTAAAAATAAATCTCTATATTAAACTTAGGTTAACAAAATAAGGACAAACAAAATGGCAAAAAACCCAAAAATCGCATCTGTTGACATTCAACAATTATTAGCAAACTCAACAGATTTTATAGAATTAAAAAAAGCACAAAACATAAAAGCTCTTGAGCTTCAAAGCTGGACCAACGCAATGAATGCAGAAATTGCAAAACAAAGCACTCAAGAAGATAAAAACAAAATGGCTCAACAAGGTCAAGCACAGTTTCAACAAAAACAACAAGCAATAAATGTTGAGCACCACCAAAAAATGTTAGGCTTAGACGCAAAATTAACAGAAGTTGTAGCAAACATTGCAAAAGAAGAAAAATATGACTATGTTTTTGCAAAAGGCACTGTTATATTTGGTGCAACAGACATCACCCAAGATGTTATCAAAAAAATAAAATCATAAAAAAAACGCCCCTCGGGGCGTTTTATTTAGAAATTTTCACGGTTAATGAAATCATTTTTGTGATGAATTTTATATTTTGAATTTGGCTTTTCTCTTTGTGTAGTAACGAAAGCTCTATCTCTCACATCTAGCGCTCATTGCTCTATATGCCTCATTAAAACCATTAAGAGAATATGTGTCTACTGTTTTTATACCATCATCATTAGCGCCCTCAACAATCATTCTTTGCCCTTTTTGCATCAAATCAACAATTTCTTTATCCGCATCAGAATTAACAGCCCAAAGCATATCATCTTTTGCAAACAACTTATTTATTGTGCTAGAACCAACTTTTATTGTTGCATCAACCCCTTTTTCAAAAACATAGCCAGCATTAAATCCCACAACATCAAAACTGTCAATGTTTGGCCTTGAGGTAATTGTCATATATATATCACCTCTTTGATTATATTTCCCCTCATCCAACACAGGAGTTGAGCGAATATAACAAACCTTATCATTATAATCATTATAATAATAAAGTTTCCAATTTCCATATTCTGCAACCATCTCAGCATTCCTTGCCATAGCGCCAAAAGAGATAAGCAAAAACAATACCAAATATTTATACATAACACATTCCTTTTTTATTGATTTTTAATAAATATATTATATAACCTCTAACAAATGATTAAAGACAAATACATAGATATCAACAAAATAATTAAAGACAAAAAGATAATGAGGCTCTTTTTGGTCGTAAAAAGCTATGGTGGCGTATTAAGATTTGTCGGTGGCTGCGTTCGTGACGCAATATCAAATATAAAAGATTTTGACATAGACCTTGCAACAGACCTAAGCCCAGACGAGCTTGTGGAGGCCTGCGAAGAAGAAGGCATCACAACCAAGCCAATTGGCATCTCTCACGGCACCGTTGGTGTGATAATAAACGGGCAAATGCTAGAGGTTACCTCCTTAAGAAAAGACATAAAAACAGACGGCCGCCACGCAGTTGTTGAATTTACAGATGACTGGAGTGTTGATGCCTCAAGACGTGACCTTACCATAAACGCTGTCTATGCCGATGAAAAAGGCAACGTCTTTGACTATTTTAATGGCCTCTCTGACCTTGAAGGAGGAATAGTCAAGTTTATAGGAAACCCAGACACCAGAATAAAAGAAGACTACATCAGAATATTGCGATTTTTTAGATTTTATGCAGAGTTTGGCAAAACAGACATAAACAAAAAAGCCCTGCAAGCCTGCATTGCAAACAAAGATGGCTTAAAAAAAATATCATCTGAAAGAATTTCACAAGAAATAAAAAAAATCATAAAATCAAAAAACCCAGAAATTGCTATGAAACTTTTGTTTGAAAACTCAATCTTAGACTCTCTTCTGCCACAAGCAAACAACTTTAGTGCCTTAAGCAAAATAAAGACCTTAACACAAGACTACATCTTAAGACTTTTTGCCTTATACCAACCAAATGAGCAAATGGCCACAAATTTGGCGCACATATTAAAAATGAGTAATAAAAATAAAGATTATTTTATAAAAATTTCAAACACAAAGCTAGACGCTCAAACATACTTAAATGAAGCATTGCTAAATAAAGCAATATATCTACACTCAAAAGAAATTGTCTCAGCAAACCTTTTGTTAAACATCGCCCAAAACAAATTAAATAATAATCTAAAAGATGAGCTCCAAGATAAAATAAATAATTTTAATACTCCCATATTTTCAATAAAAGGCTCAGATATCATAAAAGCAGGCATTCCTCAAGGTGTTGAGGTAAAAAACACCCTAAAAAAATTAGAAGAAATATGGGTCGACTCGAATTTTTCTTTATCAAAAGATGATTTGTTAATAAATTTATAACTAATATTGTTTTATCATTTCTACCAATAGGGCAAAAAACCCTAAAAACTGGGGAATTATATATGATAGAAACAAAAAAAATATTAAATACCATTATAAATGATGATTGTATAAAAGTATTAAACGAAATGGAAGAAAATTCTGTTGACGCAATATTTGCAGACCCACCATACAATCTTCAACTAGGCGAGGCTCTAACCAGACCAGACAACTCATCAGTATCAGGCGTTTTTGACGACTGGGACAGTTTTGACAACGATGAAGCCTATGAAGAATATACAAAAAAATGGCTTAGCGCTGCAAGGCGTGTATTAAAAGAAGACGGCACAATTTGGGTAATTGGCTCATATCATAACATATATAAAGTTGGCTACTATATGCAAAAGCTAGGCTTTTGGGTCTTAAATGACATAATCTGGAACAAAACCAACCCCATGCCAAACTTCAAGGGAACCCGTTTTGCCAACGCGCATGAAACATTAATATGGGCAGCAAAAAACCAAAAATCTAAATATACCTTTAATTATGAGGCAATGAAATCCCTTAATGAAGACGTCCAGATGAGAAGTGATTGGACGCTACCTATCTGCACCGGAAAAGAAAGACTAAAAAACGATTCTGGAACAAAACTTCACTCAACACAAAAACCAGAAAGCCTTTTATATAGAGTGATTATAGCAACCACAAAAGTAGGTGATATAATCTTAGACCCATTTTTTGGCACAGGCACAACTGGCGCTGTTGCAAAAAAACTAAAAAGAAACTTTATTGGTATAGAAAAAGAAAAAACATATATAAAACCCGCAAAAGCTCGTATAGATGCCATAACTCCTGTTGACAATGAGCATTGTTTAGAGTATCAATCAAAAAAAGCACAACCAAGAATCCCTTTTGGACTAGTATTAGAAAAAGGTATGCTCTCCCCAGGAGACAAACTATACAATTCCAAAGGAGTTGAACTTGCAACCTTAAAATCAGACGCTTTATTAATAAGCGAACAAGGCTCAGGCTCAATTCATCAAATTGGCGCAAAGGTTCAAAACCTGCCTGCGTGCAATGGTTGGGTATATTGGTATTATAAAGATGAAAACAACCAGCTCAAACCAATTGATGAGCTAAGACAAACAATTAGACAGGAAATTTATGGACGCTAAAAAAGAAGAGGTAAAAACCAAACAAGAAAAAGAGCAAGAAGTATATGCAGCAATTGACTTGGGCACAAACTCTTGTCGCTTAGTCCTTGCCTCTCCAACACCATCGGCATTCAGAATAATAGAAACATTCTCAAAAGTAACAAGGCTTGGTGAAGGCATCATAAAAGAAAATATGCTATCATCTCAAGCCATAAGAAGAACCACAAACGCACTCAAGGTTTGTGCAGGTATTATAAATGAATATGCTCCAATAAAAAGTTTTAGATACGTTGCAACTCAAGCCTGCAGACGTGCAAAAAATCATGACCACTTTATAAAACAAGTCAAAAAAGAAACAGGTCTTGATCTTGAAATAATTTCAACAAAAGAAGAAGCAAGACTTGCTGTTGTTGGCTGCCTGCCATTATTAAACAGAAACATAAAAAGAGCACTTGTTTTTGACATAGGTGGTGGCTCAACAGAAATCTCACTTGCAAGAATAACCAATTCTGGCAAGACATTTATTGAAGGCTTTGTTTCTCTTCCCTACGGAGTTGTTACCATCTCAGAAGCACTCCCTGGCAAAGATATGACCACCCTTGCCTACGATTCCATAATCTCAAGAACACACGGAATTTTAACCGAGTTTGAAGAACAACACAACATAACAGATGCAATAAAAAATCATGAAATTCAAGTAATAGGCACTTCAGGAACCGTAACAGTTCTAGGTGCAGTTCACCTTAATTTACCAAGATACAACCGCCTTGCAGTAGATGGCTTAAGCATTGCTCAAACAGATCTTGACAAGACAATAAACAAAATAAAAAGAATAGGCGAAGACGGCCGAAAACGCCACGCTTGCATAGGGCCTCAAAAAGCAGATTTAACAATGGCAGGGTGTGCAATAATAGAAGGCATTAGCTCTTTTTGGCCAATATCAGAAATCTCAATTGCAGACCGAGGCATCAGAGAAGGAATGCTCCTTGATATGATGCACAAAGACAAACCGCACAAGCCAAGATTTAATAAAAACAAATACAACAAAAATCCAAAACGCAAATACTGGAAGCAAAAGAAAAAAGCTGCATAAAAAACCCCCAAGCCCCAAAAAAAGCCTTGTAAAACTCCTATATCCCTATTATAAATAAATAAAAAAAATAAGGATAATATAAAATGGACAGACTACGCATTCAAGGCGGCACAAAATTAAACGGAAAAATCAACATAAGCGGAGCAAAAAACGCAGCCCTCCCCTTAATCTGCGGATGCCTATTAACCGCAGATAAACTCACTTTAACAAACATGCCAAAACTCTCAGACATAAAAGCCATGAACAACCTCTTAGCTGAGCTAGGCATAAAAATAGAAAAAATAGAAGATTCTATATACCAATATCAAGCAGACAACATAACATCACACACTGCCCCATATGACTTGGTTAGAAAAATGCGTGCCTCATATTATGTCTTAGGCCCATTACTAGCACGATTCGGCCACGCAGAAGTCTCTCTTCCTGGCGGCTGTGCAATTGGCGCCAGACCAATGGACATTCACCTTTCTGCCTTTGAGCAAATGGGCGCAAAAGTAGAGATTAAAAACGGCTACGTTATTGCTTCTGGCAAATTAAAAGGTGCTGAGATTGACTTTAACTTTCCATCCGTTGGGGCAACTTGCAACGTTATTATGGCAGCAACACTTGCTCAGGGCACAACAAAAATTATAAATGCCGCAAAAGAGCCAGAAATTGAAGACCTTGCAAATATGTTAATCTCCATGGGTGCCAAAATTGAAGGCGCTGGCACAAGCATTATCACAATAGAAGGAGTTAAAAGCCTTAATGGCACAACTCACAAAGTTATAGAAGACAGAATTGAGGCAGGCTCGTATGCTGTGGCAGCAGCTATTACCAAAGGCAAAATAGAACTTATAAATGCAAGAGCAGAACACTTAACCCTCCCCTTAAAAGTTCTTAAAAATATGGGTGTTATTGTTGAAGAAAAAGAAAACAGCATTATAATAAATGCAACTCAAGCTCACCTAGAAGCACAAGACATCATAACAGAAGGCTACCCTGGCTTCCCAACAGATTTACAAGCCCAATATCTGGCATTAATGAGCGTTGCAAACGGTGCAAGCTTAATAACAGAAACAATCTTTGAAAACCGCTTTATGCACGTGCCAGAACTACTGAGAATGGGCGCAAACATCAATGTCCACGGGCACGCCTCTGCAATCATAAGAGGGGTCAAAGAGCTTTCAGGAGCCCCTGTTATGGCAACAGACTTAAGAGCATCATTTGCATTAGTATTAGCAGGGCTTGTTGCCAAAGGAGAAACCATTGTCAACCGTGTTTATCACTTAGACAGAGGTTATGAAACACTAGAAGAAAAACTAAATGCCGTTGGTGCAAACATCACCAGAGAAAAAGAACAAAATTAACAATAACATATAGGTAGAATATAATGAAAAACGTTTTAATTTGGACAATAGCATTCATCGTATTATCAGCAGGATTTAATGCCATAAACAAAACAAGTGCAACCAAAGACAGCACACAAATAGCATTTTCAGACTTTATGAAAAGTGTTAATGAAAACAACATCAAAAGCGTTATTATTGAGGGGCAAAACATCTCTGGCTCATACACAGATGGCAAAAGCTTTAATACATTTGCTCCATATGATCCATCAATGGTCTCAAACCTTGCAAATTCAGGCGTTAAAATTGAGGCAAAACCAGAAATCACATCTCAAACCACTTTTTGGGGCGTTTTAATTTCTTGGTTCCCAATGCTTTTATTAATTGGTGTTTGGTTATATTTTATGCGCCAAGCCTCTTCTGGCAACAATAAAGCCATGAGCTTTGGCAAATCAAAAGCCAAGCTAGTAGAAAACAGAAAAAAAGTAACATTCAAAGACGTTGCAGGCTGCGATGAATCAAAACAAGAGCTAGAAGAAGTTGTAGACTTCTTAAAAGACCCCGCAAAATTTCAGCGCTTAGGTGGCAAAATTCCAAGAGGTGTGTTATTAGTAGGCCCTCCAGGAACAGGCAAAACCCTTCTTGCCAAAGCAGTTGCTGGCGAGGCAGACGTTCCTTTCTTTTCAATCTCTGGCTCAGACTTTGTTGAGATGTTTGTTGGTGTTGGCGCAAGCCGTGTCAGAGATATGTTTGCCGAGGCAAAAAAACACTCGCCTTGCCTTTTGTTTATAGACGAAATTGATGCCGTAGGTCGCCACCGTGGTGCAGGCTTAGGCGGTGGCAATGATGAACGCGAACAAACCTTAAACCAACTGTTGGTAGAAATGGACGGCTTTGAAGAAAAACAAAACGTAATCTTAATTGCAGCAACCAACAGACCAGATGTTCTAGACCCGGCCCTATTGCGCCCTGGTCGTTTTGACCGCCAAGTAACTGTTGTCAATCCAGACATCAAAGGCAGAGAGGAAATCTTAGAAGTCCACATAAAAAAAGTCCCTTTAGCAAAAGACGTCAAACTTTCTGTCATTGCCAGAGGCACTCCTGGGTTTTCTGGTGCAGATTTGGCAAATTTGGTTAATGAAGCAGCCCTTTTGGCAGCACGCAAAAACAAACACAAAGTAACTCAACAAGACTTTGATGACGCAAAAGACAAAGTGCTTATGGGCTCTGAGAGAAAATCTATGGTAATGGATGATGCAGAAAAAAGCTTAACCGCATATCATGAGGCAGGGCATGCAATTTGCTCATTATTTGTCCCCGCAACAGACCCCATTCACAAGGCAACAATTGTGCCACGCGGCAGAGCTTTAGGCATGGTGCAACAACTGCCAGAAAAAGACCAATACTCATATTCAAGAGACAAAATGTTATCTCGCTTGATAATTATGATGGGAGGCCGTGTTGCAGAAGAAATCAAATTTGGCTACGACAAAGTAACCTCCGGAGCCTCATCAGACATAGCAGGTGCAACCAATCTAGCAAGAGCAATGGTAACAGAATGGGGAATGAGTGATGAGCTAGGCCCAGTTTTATATGCAGAAAATTCAAACGAAGTCTTTTTAGGCAAAAGTGTCACCCAAAGCAAATTAATATCAGAAAAAACCGCAAACTTAATCGATGCAGAAATCAAAAAATTTGTAACAAATGCATATGACGAGGCAGCAAAGTTATTAAAAAAGAAAGACAAAGAGTTAGAGCTTTTGGCTCAGGCATTAATTGAATATGAGACATTATCAGGTGATGAAATAAAAGAAGTTATAGAAGGAAAAAAACTAAACCGCAGCAATGAAGCACCAGTTTCAGAAGATAAAAAAACATTAGAATCCGTGCCACAGCTATGATAAGAATTATATTGCCATCATCAAAAATTGACGGCCTAAAAGATGCTATAAACCTTGATATAATAATAAATCAAAGCAAACTAGCAAAAAGAATGTCATTAAAAATAGATGTCAAAAAACGCTTACCAATTTTAACATTGCCTAAAAACTTTTCAAAAAAGCAAGCCATAAAATTTGTTGAAGACCACAAGGTTTGGATAGAGAATAAATTAAGCGCAATTCCCAAGCAAAAAGAGCTTAAATTTGGCGAGGCAATATCATTATTAGGAGTTGAATATATAATAACCCCCTCTTCTACTTGTCGTTCAAATTGCAAAATTGACGGAGCTTTTTTATACGCCCCGACAGATGAGCGCTTTTTGCACGCAAGAATAATAAAGTTTATAAAATCATTTGCCAAAGAAAAACTTTTTGAATTAAGCAAACAAAAGGCTGACTTAATTGGCGCAAGTTTTTGTAGCATTGCCATAAAAGACACCAAGTCCAGATGGGGCAGCTGCTCAATAAAAGGCAACATCAACTACAACTTCAGATTAGCCCTAGCACCATTATATGTTTGTGAAGCAATTGTTTGCCATGAGGTTTGCCACTTATTAGAGCACAACCACGGAGAAGGTTTTTATAACTTATTATATAAAATCTGCCCAGAATATGACAAAGCAGAACACTGGCTAAAACAAAGCTCAAAAAAATTGTATGGATATTAATTTTTATTTATCATCAACAATTTCAAATTCAACATCAATAACACCTTTATTATCAGCTGTTTTTTTGCTCTCAACTCTTTCGACCACAATGCTACTATCTTTTGCATTAAAAAGGTTTATGCCAGCGCTGATTAACAAAAACAAAATGAT